>JAGOWQ010000024.1 GCA_018060185.1 Leptotrichiaceae bacterium
AGTGAATTGGGTGATTTTGTTGAAGATGATAAATTTTTAAATCCATATGATGCAACAACAAGAGTATTATTAAAAGAACAATTAGATGAAATATTAAAAACTCTTAACGAGAGAGAAGAGATGGTTTTAAGGTATAGATATGGTCTTGATGATGGATCTCAAAAAACATTGGAGGAAGTAGGCAAAATTTTCAATGTTACAAGAGAACGAATTAGACAAATAGAAGTGAAAGCTTTAAGAAAATTAAGGCATCCAAGTAGGAGAAAGAAATTAGAAGATTATAGGAGCTAATACTTTTTAGCTCCTATAATACTATCATTAAATAAAGTTATCAAGGGGAAATTATGTTAAAGAAAATAATTGATGATACTAAAAAAACAGGTAAATTTAATTTTGAAAAAATAATAGAAAATAATAAATTGACAGACGATGATTTTTTTGAGTTTATTAAATTTATTTATAAAGAGAATATACCTGAAATAAGAAATTCTGTTGATGGAAAAGATTTTATAGTATTAGAAGATGAAAATTATTATATGGAAGAGAAAGAAACTATAAAAGCTTATTTAGAAGATATAAAAGAAAAACATAAAACTTCAAATAAAGAAAATAATAAAAAAGAAGAATTAATAGATAAATATTTGAAAGTAGCAGTAAGAGAAAGTCTTATTTATTCTAAGTATGGTTTTTCCTTTTTGGATTTAGTTCAAGAGGCTACTTTAGGGGTAATGTCAGTTCTAAATTATTATGATAAAATAATAGAGCTAACAAATGAGCCAGAGTTTTTCATTAAAAATTTTGCTATAAAGTATATTTTAGAATTTCAAAAAGAATTAT
The DNA here is from genome assembly GCA_018060185.1 of Leptotrichiaceae bacterium. Taxonomy (GTDB): domain Bacteria; phylum Fusobacteriota; class Fusobacteriia; order Fusobacteriales; family Leptotrichiaceae; genus JAGOWQ01. Next base: position 838 of record JAGOWQ010000024.1, read on the forward strand.
TGAAAGATATTAAATCTTCAGAGTTATCTTATATTCTTTATTTAAAAATGAAAGTGGATAGAGAAATGGGATATTCAATGGAAGAAATAAGTAAACAAATGAATGTCACAAGTGATTATATAGAGCAGTTAGAAAATTTATTTGATGGTATAAAATCTAAAGAATTAATGGGAAATGATGAGATATTGGAAAAAGCAGATAAAATTACTCAAAGATACATCTTGGAAAATATACCTAAAAAATTAAGTTATATAGATGAGCAGATATTAGTAATGTACTATGGTCTAGAAGATAGGGTATATACAGAAAAAGAAATTGCTAAAGTATTGAATATAGGTCATCATAATATAAATATTTTAAAGGAAAAAGCTTTAAATAAATTATCTATTAATATGTTAAAGAATGAATTTACACGAAATAGTGAAGAATCAGAATATTTAATAAATTAAGCAAAGGAGTTATAGATGAAATTAAGAACTATAATGGGCGAACTACATTCTATATTTAATCCTAAAAGTGCAGAAGAATGGGATAATGTTGGGTTATTAATAGGAAATGATAATATGGAAATAAAAAAAATTTTATTTTGCCTAGATTTAACGACGAAAGCAATAGATGAGAGTATAAAAAGAGGAGCTAATTTAATAATTTCACATCATCCTGCTATATTTTCAGGTATAAAAAGAATAACTAATGATAATATTCAGGGAAAAAAAATATTAAAATTAATTGAAAATAAAATAGCAGTCTATTCTGCACATACTAATTTAGATTTTGCAGCGAATGGACTAAATGACTTTATTTTGAATAAATTTGAATTAGATGGAAATATAGAGATATGTAATGAATTTGAATATGAAGATTATAATTATATAAAAAATAATATAGAAAAGCATAAATCTGGTACAGCTAGAATAAAACACCTTAATAAAAGTATGAAACTAAGTGAATTAATAGAAATAATAAAAGAAAAACTTGGTCTTGACTTTGTAAGATATGTTGGAAATAAAGATACATATATTAATAGGATAGGTCTTGTAACAGGTGGCGGAAGTTCGTTTATGCATGGAGTAAAAGAAAAAATAGATGTTTTTTTAACAGGAGATTTAAGGCATCATGAGGCTCTTGATACATTAGAAGAAGGTGGAATGTTGATTGATATTGGTCATTATGAGAGTGAATATTTATTTTCAGATTTAATGGAAAGAGAAGTGTCAAAGTTTTTTCATGGAGAAATGATTAAATTTTTTGATGAGCCTATATTTAAATTAGGTTAAAAATAATGTTAAGTTGGTATAGAATATGAATGAAAAAAATTTAGATGAAAAATATATTAGAAAAAACTTTGATCGTGAAGTAATAGAAATATTAAAAACAAAAAGATTGAATGAGCTTTTTGGAATTGAAGAATTTGATGAAGGACTGGAAGTAAAAAAAGTAAAATTTTTAAAAATATTTATAAAAAGTATTATATTTATTATCATGTTTTTAATAATTACATCATATATATTTTTCATAATTGAATATGTGAAGTATCAATCATATAGAAAAAATAATAAAGAAATAATTGCTTTTGGAGAATTATATCAGAGAGATCAAAAAATGAAAGAAGAAGAGTTGCAGGATTTAAAAAACTTATCTTTTAATAATATAAACAATCTCCCAGAAGATAAAAAAAATTTAATGTTTAACTTGGTACCGAGCGGAAGCCCTTTAACAAGAGAAATTTTTATTACAAGTGAATTCGGTGCTAGAGTTCATCCTGTTTCTGGTGTAAAAAAAGAACATCATGGACTGGATTTTAGATTAGATATTGGAGATGAAATTATAGCTCCGGCTATAGGGAAAGTCATATTTGCAGGGAAACAAGGAGGATATGGGGAAGTAGTTAAAATTGAGCATGCTTATGGATTTCAAACAGTTTATGCTCATTTAAATAAAATAGATGTTAAAGTAGGAGAAATAGTAGGAAAAGGTAAAAAAATAGCCGAAGGTGGAAATACAGGAGTATCTACAGGACCACATCTACACTATGAGGTTAGATATAATGATATCCCTATAGATCCTTTAAATTTTGTTAATTGGAACAAACAAAATTTTGATATAATATTTAAAAACGAAAGGAGTGTACCATGGCAATATTTTCTAACAGTAATGGGAAAAAATTAGAAGCAAATGATAAAAAATTAGAGGTTCAAGCAATTAAATCTGAGGAGATAAGTATTATTTCTGTACAAACTAAACTTAAAGGTGAAATAGAAACAAATTCTGTACTTGAAGTAGATGGAACAGTTGAAGGAGATATTAAAGGAGAAGGAACAGTTCATATAAGTAATAGTGGAAAAATATCTGGGAATATAAATGCTGAAACAGTTTTTGTAGATGGAGAAGTAAATGGAGAAATTTTTGCAACTAAAGTAGAAATAGGAGCAAAAGGTAAAGTATTTGCTAATATAACATCTGCAAAGTTTATAATTCAAGAAGGTGGACTATTTGAAGGAAATAAAAGGATGAAAGTAGCATTGATAGAAAAAGAAAGTAAGAAAGAAATAAAATTTGAAACAGAAGAAAATAATAAGAACGAGTTGTTATAATAGGTCGTAAGGTGAATATTAATATTTTATTTTTAAAAATTTAATAAAATGAAATAGGTTTCGGAGTTAATCGCTTGTATTAATACAAGAGGAAAGTCTGGACTTCACAGGGCAAAGAAGGCAGATAACGACTGCTGAGAGAAATCTTAAGGAAAGTGCCACAGAAAATAAACCGCCTACATTTAGTAGGTAAGGGTGAAAAGGTAGTGTAAGAGACTACCAGTAATTTAAGAAATTAAGTTAGCTAGGTAAACCCCTTCTGAAGCAAGAATAAGTAGATAGCGCAAAAGAGGCTGCCCGTCTCTGCTTAATGGGTAATTCGCTAGAGTAAATAAGTAATTATTTAATTAGATAAATGATTAACTAATACAGAATCCGGCTTATACCGAGACCTATTTATATATTTTTATAAAAAAAGAGGCGATTATGGAAAATTTGGATAAAAGATTAAAAAATAGTAGCCAAAAAAATAATCTTAAAAAAATAAGAGTAATTAAAAGTGATAAATTAAGAGAAGAGTTACTTAATGATTTTTATAAATATTTAAAATATAAAAATATACTTGAAGTTAAAGATGTTAAAGAGGCAGATTTGATAATATCTTTTGGTGGAGATGGAACAATGCTTGTAGCTTCTAAAGAAGCTATAAAAAAGGATGTCCCGATAATGGCTGTAAATATGGGAACTTTAGGATATTTGGCAGAAATAAATCCTGAAAATGCTATTGAAATGCTAGAAAAATATCAAAATGGAGAATATATAATAGATAATAGAAATTTTTTAAAAGTTAAATATAATAATAAAAAATATTATGCATTAAATGAACTTGTAGTAATTAAAGGAGGATTAATGTCTCATTTAATGGAAGTAGAAGTTTATTCTAATGATATCTTTGTAAATAAATATAGAGCTGACGGTGTTATTGTTTCAACTCCAACAGGATCTACAGCTTATTCACTATCAGCAGGAGGTTCAATAGTTCATCCTAATTTAAAAGCATTAATAATAACCCCTCTTTCGCCTCATAGTTTAAATGCACGTTCTATAGTAGTTGATGGAAATGATTATTTAAGTTTCAAAATATTTTCTAGGGATAATGATGCGCACTTAAATTTAGATGGAAGTGAATATTTGAAAGTAGATTCTTCAGATAGAATAAGTGCTATTTTGTCTAAAAAGAAAATTAGAATTGTTAGAAGTGGAAATAAAGATTATTACAGTATTTTAAGGGAAAAATTAAAATGGGGAGACTCTGTTATAAAATAGATAAAAGGGGAATAAAAAATTAAATTTGAGAAGGGAAATAAATGTTAAGAGAACTAAGACTTAATAATTTAGCTATAATAAAAAATTTAGATTTAGAATTTAATGAAGGATTAATATCATTAACAGGAGAAACTGGTGCTGGAAAATCAATAATATTAGATGGAATTTCTCTTTTAATAGGAGAAAGAAATCAATTAGAAATGATAAGAACAGGAGAAGAAAACCTTTTTGCAGAAGGTATTTTTAATTTGTCTGAAAATCAAAAAGAAAGATTGAACGAACTAGGATTTGATATAGAGGATGATGAATTAATAATATCTAGATATTTTGATAGAAATTCAAAGTCTAAAATAACAGTTAATGGAATGAGAATAACTCTTTCTAAATTAAAGGAACTTATGGAAAATATAATTGACTTAGTTGGGCAGCATGAACATCAATATTTATTAAATAAAAATTTTCATTTAAATTTATTGGATAGATTTTTAGATAAAAATGGAAAAGAATTACAGAAAAAAATAAAAAATAATGTACTTGAAATTAAAAAATTGAATAAAAAAATAGAAGAAATTGAAACTGAAAAATTAAAAGTTTTAGAAAAAAAAGATATTTTTGAATTTCAGTTTAATGAAATAAATGAGTTGAAACTAAAAGAAAATGAAGATGATGAGTTAGAAGAAGAGTATAAAATATTATTTAACGCAGGAAAAATAGGAGAAAAACTTGAGGATTCTATTCAAAAATTAAAAGAAGGTGAGTATTCTGTAATAAATTTATTAGGTAAGGTAAAGAAAAATTTAGAACAGCTATCAAACATATCTGAAAGTTACGTTGAATTAAGGGAAAAAATAGAGACGCTAATTTATGATTTGGAAGAAATATCTTATTTAATAGATGATTATAGAGAAGACATTGAAATAGATGATGTAAGGCTTGAAAAAGTTATCGAAAGAATAGAACAAATAAATAAATTAAAATTTAAATATGGGGCTACAATAAAGGAAATAAATGAATATAAAATTGACATAGAAAATAAACTATCACTAATAAAATTTGAAAATGAAGAACTAGATAATTTAAAAAAGGAAAAGAAAGAAAAAACATTAGAGTATTTTAAGTTAAGTGAGGAATTAAGAGAGTTTAGAAAAACTATAGGAAGAGAACTTGAGAGCATTATAAATGATCAATTTAAAGATCTTAATATGGAAAATGCAAAATTTAAAGTAAATTTTTCAGAAAAAAGAGTTATAAGTTCTAAGGGGATGGATGACATTGAATTTATAATGTCTACAAATATAGGAGAAGATTTTAAACCTTTGTCTAAAATAGCCTCTGGAGGAGAAGTATCTCGTATAATGTTAGCATTGAAAACGGTATTTTCTTCTGTGGACAACATATCAGTTTTAATATTTGATGAAATAGATACTGGAATTTCAGGAGAAACAGTGAGGAAAGTTGCAAAAAAATTAAAAGAACTTTCTGAAAAAGTTCAAGTAATATGTGTAACTCATTCACCTCAAATAGCTGGGAAATCAACACAACAATTTTTCATAAAAAAAGAAATTGAAAATAAATTAACAGAGACAAAAGTAAGAGAATTAAATCAACAAGAAAGAATAAGAGAAATAGCAAGGATAATATCAGGAGATAATATAACAGAAAATTCTATTAATCATGCAAAAGAGATAATGGGGTTATTGTGATGGATATAAAAACTGAAAAAAAAAATAATATGTATATAAGAGAATTTTTAGATTATTTAGTTTTAGAAAAAGGTAGTTCAAAAAACACTGCTTCAGGATATGAAAGAGATTTAAAACTCTTTTTCATAAGCGTAGGCAAGGATGTTTTAGAAGTTAAAGAAGATGATATTTATAAATATATTGAAAAAATTAGTAGCACATTAAAAAGAAATTCTGTTCTTAGAAAAATTTCTTCTATCAGAACTTTTTATAAATTTTGTTATTTAAATAAAATGACAAAAGAAGATCCTACAAATATGATAAAAAGTTTGAAAAGGGAAAAAAGATTACCAGAAGTGTTGACATTAAAAGAAGTTAAAATGATAATAGATAACTGTAATCACTCTTCAGAAGGAATAAGAGATAAATTGATATTAAAGCTTTTAATAGCTACTGGAGCAAGAGTTTCAGAAATATTAAATTTAAAAATAAAAGATATAGAAAATCATGACTATGAATTTATAAAAGTATTAGGAAAAGGTTCAAAATATAGAATTATACCTGTATACAATAGCTTAGAATTAGAAATAAAAGAGTATTTAGTTAATGTAAGACCAAATTTAAAAGAGGCAACTGAAACTTTTAAATTATTTCCTGGAATTAGAAGGGAAAATTTTTGGAAAAAATTAAAAAAAATAGCTAAAGATTCAGGTATTCAAAAAAATGTATATCCACATATTTTTAGACATTCTGTAGCAACAGTATTACTTAGTAATGGTGCGGACATAAGAATAGTTCAAGAAATTTTAGGGCATTCTAATATAAGTACAACAGAAATTTATACTCATGTGGAGAAATCTGATTTAAAAAAAATTTATAATAAAATAAAAATAGGAGATGATTAGTAATTTATTGGAATTTATAAATTAAGGGAGGAAAGATGTTTTTTCAAGAAAATGGAAATGTTAAAAAGGAAGAAACTAAAATAAAAAAATTAGGAATAATAATGGTATTATTTATGATTTTTTTTATATTTACTAAAGTTAAAATACTTCCGGTTAATATCGGTGTAGTATCTATAATAATATTATATATATTTATAAATTTTAATATGACAAATATTTATTTTTCAAGTAAAAGAGTTACATTTAAAATTTATATTTTTGTATTACTTGATATAGTGTATTTTTTATTAGGAGCCTTTAATTTAAAGTCAATATTTTTCTTTTTCATTTTTTTATTTATTTTATCATATTTAATTATTAAAGATGAAGAAAAGATAGAAAAACCTAAGATAGCCAATTTTATGATTTTTTATGTATTATTAAAAATAATTTTTACTATTTTACTAATATTATTGTAAAAATTTATATATAATGAAATAATTAATATTTAAAAAATTTTAAAATTGTGATAGAATTAACATTGAAATGAAAAATGACAATTACAAATAACAAAAGCGTGATAGTAAATATTTGAAATATGAAATAGGAGGATATATAAGTGGTTGACGGATTTAAAATAAAAGGGAAAACACCGTTAAAGGGGACAATAAAAGTAAGTGGAGCAAAAAATTCATCTCTACCAATAATAATAGCTACACTAGTTGCTAAAGGAGAATATATATTAAAGAATGTTCCTAATTTAAGAGATATAAGAGTTTTAATGAGATTATTAGAAGACCTAGGAATGCAAACAGAAAAAATAGATGATACGACGTATAAAATAAAAAATGAAGGATTTAAAAGAAATGAAGCAAGTTATGAAATAGTAAAACAGATGAGGGCCTCTTTCTTAGTAATGGGACCAATGATTGCCAACTTAGAAGAATCGGTAGTATCGCTACCAGGAGGATGTGCAATAGGGTCAAGACCTGTAGATTTACATTTGAAGGGTTTTGAGGCTTTAGGTGCAGAAATTACAAGAGTTCACGGATATATTCATGCAAAATCAGATAAATTGAAAGGGGCAGAAATACCGTTGTCGTTCCCAAGTGTAGGAGCTACTCAAAATTTAATGATGGCAGCTGTAAAAGTTCCAGGTAAGACAATAATATCAAATGCGGCTAGAGAACCAGAAGTAGTTGATTTAGGTAATTTTTTAATAAAAATGGGAGCTAAAATAAAAGGCTTAGGAACACCTAATATTGAAATAGAAGGTGTTGAAGAACTGCATGCTGTAGAATACTCTATAATGCCTGATAGAATTGAAGCTGGAACATATATCATAGCTTCTCTCATAACAGAGGGTGACTTGAAGATAGAAAATGCTAATTTAGAAGATTTAGGAGTATTCAAATCAGAATTAGAATCAATGGGAGTAAAGTTTGAAAGAGACGGAAATATTTTAACTGTGAATGGAGATTTAAAATCTTTGAAACCATCTAAAATATCTACAATGCCTCATCCAGGATTTCCAACAGATATGCAACCACAAATGATGCTTTTACAAACATTGGTAAATGGTTCAAGTTCTATGGAAGAAACAGTATTTGAAAATAGATTTATGCATGTACCAGAATTTAATAGAATGGGAGCTGACATAACAATAAAACACGGTGTAGCTCAAGTTAACGGAGGATTACCTCTAACTGGTGCAGAAGTAATGGCTTCAGATTTAAGAGCAGGAGCAGCTTTAGTTTTAGCTGCATTAGTAGCTGACGGTGAAACTATTTTAAATAGAGTTTACCATATTGATAGAGGATACGATAAACTTGAAAAAAAATTGAATGATGTTGGTGCTAAAATTGAAAGAATAAAACTAGGTATTTAAAGCCTTAGAGATGATTTTTATAAAAAAGAAAAGACCTTTTATTTTAGGTCTTTTTTTGTTACTGGTCGCATTTTGGTCGCATTTTTAAATTTTTAAATCTTCCAAAACTTCTAATAATTTATCATTACTTTCTTTTAATAAATGCGTATAAGTATCTAATGTTGTTTGTATGCTGGTATGTCCAAGCCTTCTTGATACAGCGACTATATTTACATTTTTGCTGATTAAATATGAAGCATGACTATGTCTTAAATCATGTATTCTTATTTTTTTTATTTCTGCTTTTTTTGAGTAAATTCTCAAATAATAATTTAGTAAAGTCCTTGAAATATCAAATAATCGTTGTTCTTTATGTGGCTTATAGATTTTTGAAATATAATCTTTAAGGAGTATATATAGATTATTTGGAAGATCAATATTACGCATAGAACCTTTAGTTTTTGTTTTTCCAATAATATTATCATAATTAGTTTTGGTAATTCTTATAATTTTTTTCTCCAAATCAATATCTTCAAAATATAATGCCAACAATTCCCCTACTCTCATTCCTGTAAAAAATAAAGTTGTAAATGCTATTTTTACAGTTATATTATCTATAAACGATATAAATTTTTCAAATTCTCCAGGAGTCCAAATATTAAATTCTTTTTCAGGCTTTTTATTTCCAATATTACCTGCTATAGTACATGGATTAGATCCTAAGCTATAAAACTTTACGGCAAAATTAAAAATAGCAACTAATTCTTTATTTATAGTCCTTAAATAGGTTGGTTTATAATTTCTTTTTATTTGCTCATTTTGCCACTTTCTAATAGTAATAGGAGTAATTTCATTTACTTTATATGTGGAAAAAAAAGAAGCTAGGTTGTTTTTGTAAATACTATTTTTTAATCTTAAAGTAGAAAATTTACATCTATGTTCCATATCTTCAATATAATTTTTATGTAAATCTAAAAATAATAATTCTGCTTTTCCACTTATTTGATTTTTAAAATTCATTTCCCAATTCTGTGCTTCTTTTTTTGTTTTAAATCCCCTTTTCTTTTTTTCTTTTAATTTATGAACATAGGTTGTATATCTAAATTGGCAATACCAAGTATTAGTTTTTTCATCTTTATAAGCTGGCATATTGATCACTATCCAACGTTGTAACGTTCTTCAAAATATTTTGAATTAACTCTTCCTTGCTGTATTAAATATCCCTTTTCTTTTAATTCTTTATTTAAAGTTCTTATAATTTCATAGGCTTTATTTTTTTTTTACATCAAGAATTTTTACGGTATCATCACATTTATAAAATTGTTTTTTCATTTCTCTCATTGTTTACTCCTTATCTATTCAAAAGGATTTTTATTTTCGTCTTTTGCAAATAATCCTTTCATTTCTTCATCACTTATTTCTTCAGCTTCTGATATATCTGACATCTCAACAGGATCATTATCAATATTTGATAAATCTACTCCAGTTTCTTCAGCTTCATACATTCCTTCAAGTTCTTCAATAAAAGCTTCTCTTAAAGCTTGGGCTTTAGCTACTTTTGTTATCATAGTTATTGGTCTGTTAGCCCAGTTTGTGTTAGGAGTTCCGTCATTTTTATTTTGGATATATTCATCCAGGTTTACTTCAACAGTTACTGGATTTTCCCAGTTTTTCCTATACACAGTACACCAAGCTCCTATAAGTTCTTCTTTTTCTTTTAAATAGATTGTACTATCTCTTTTTATTAGATCCCCATCTGATTTTCTTAAAACATATATTCCTACTTTTTTTCCGTTATATTCTTTATGGTTAATAGCTCTTTTTTCTAATGCGTCTCTTGATACAACCATTGTAGCTGGTTGACTTCCGTATTTTATTAAATAAACCTCTTTTGTAAAAGGGTTTAATTTTCTCGCTTTGCATAAGTGCATAAAGTATACTATTTCTTGGTCAGTCAGCTTATCTGCCTGCCCATTTACAAGATAATTTTTAACTATAGCAGGACTTAATTTTATTTCTTCATTTCCTACTGTAAAAACCATACTTCTATTTTCAGTTTTCTTTTTTTCCTCTACTAATCTACTCATTTTTATCATCTCCTATAATTCTATATTTTCTTTTAATTCATATGTTATTTGATATCTATCAGATAATATTTTTAATTCTTTTAAAAATGTAAGTGGAGCCTTTTCAAATCGTATCGTTGTGTCAAAGTATTTTTCTTCAGGTCCTTTTATTTCTGATTTTTGTTTTACTTTTTCAAAGTTTGACAATGGAACTTCTTCAACTTCTTGTCTTGCCTTTTCCTCTGCTTGTTTTCTTAAATTTTCTTCAGTTTCTTTTATTTTTTCTTTTTCACTTCTAATAATATTTGTTATATCTGAATATTCATAATTTAGTAAGTAGATCATTTTTTCAAATAATATCTTAAATGATATTTCTTCATTTGATTTCTTGATTTCTTCTAAAATAAAATCTTTTTTCATTTTCAATCTTGAAAGCTCTGATTCTACTTCATCTTTTATTTTGCTAATTGTAAATGTTTTATTTTTCCATTTTTCGTTTCTTTTAATATAATCTATTAAATTAGTATCATTTTCAAATATATTTCTTATAGCTACATTTATTTCTTCTAACTTTTTCTTCCACTCTTGTTCTTCAAATGTTTTTATTTGAGAGCCTATATTGTTAGATAATTCTTTAACATCTTTTTCTGCTTGCTTTAAAGTATTTATTAATTTTTCAATATCAATTTTACTTTCTTTTTCTATTTTTTTTCTAACATCGCTAATATTTTTCTCTAATTTATTAAGACTCGTTCTTGATGTTTTAGCTTCATCTATTTGCTTTTCAGAAAATATTATGTTTTCATATTTTTCTTTTATCGTTACTATAAAACTTTCAACTTCTTTTATATTCATATCAACTTTAGCAGGTGTTATATTTCTAATTACTAATTCCATTCTCTTATCTCCTTTATGCTAATTTCAATGTATATGGTGGCTCTTTATCGTTTACAATCAATGAGTTAAACCATATTTCTTTTTGTATTATAATTTCAATATCTTCTTCGTTTCGTTCGATATAGTATTGCTTGATTTTATGCTCATTATCTGCAAATCCTAATTTTAAATCTGCATACAATATTGCATATTTCCAACCTGTAACCATTAAATAATGTTGGACCTGCAAGTAATAATAAATTGGTATATCTTCTTTCCAGTTTTCTGTGTAATGCTTGAAAGTTGGACAGTATGATGTTTTTATTTCAAGCACTCCTTTTTCTCCTTTTTCATTTATAAGTACACTATCTAAGTTAGCAGACATAAATGGAAATTTTAGGCTCACCAGCGTTTTTTTGAGCTTAGACACAGAGTAGTTAGGGTTGTTAATTTTAAAATGCTCTATAAGCAAATCTTCGCTTTTAACTCCTCTAACTATTGCAGGGTTATTACTAATATCTTCCTGTTGTTCTCTCCCTGTCTTAATTCTCCACAATCTCTGAATGTCGGAGTTATAAGGATTTAATCCCATTATTATTCCAACATCACTTCCACCTATGTGTTTTCGGCGAATATCGTGCCATTCTTGTTCGTTGTTATATGCAATTTCCTTGTAATTTATATCCACATTATTCTTCCTCCTATATTTTTCTAAATTTTACAGTTATATCAATTAATTTTTGCATTTTTATTCTCCTTACGTTTTTTATTTAATATTTATTTAAAAAATCACTTAAAAATAAACAAGTTCCACCAGTTGTTAAAAAAAATAGGGCGGTTGGAATATTCATAGCCATACTAGTAGATAAAGTTAGTATTATCCCAATTTTTTCTAAATTTTCTCTTGTTTTTTTATTAATTTTCATTTTTCATCTCTCCTTTTTGTTTTTGGTATAATTCTTGTATTTTGTTTTGTAAGTCCCATATACGTTCTTGAATTTTTATGCCTTCTTTTGTTCTCTTTTCTGGTTTAATGATAGAATACCCTGCCTTGTCGCGTTCTTTAATTAATCTTTCTATTTCATTTTGAATTGTTACAACTTTTTTCCTATATGTAGCTTCTTCCATCTTATATCTTCCTTTCTAATTAATATTTTATTGAAACCTACCATTACTGATAAGTTTCAGAAAATATCAATTATTCAAATTCTATTAAACTTTTTGCAAGACAATGACTTTTTCCGTTAAAATAGATTTCCATTTTATTAGTTTTAAATTCACTATTTTTAATATACATTAATTCATCTTCAATCATTACTTTATTAGATAACAGCAAAAATTTATAATTACTCAATGATACTTGTACTTTTTCTTTTGCTTCATATATTTGTCTCATAAGTTTAACGCCTTCTTTTTCTTCTTTATTAAAAGGTAAAGTATTTTTTTCTTTTAACTGTTTTTCCATTCTGTTAAATTCATTGATGTAAGCCATTTTGAAATCTATATGTCCTTGAATGTTGAACATGTAGAGGATGAATCCGTCTTTTGTGAATAGATATTCACGGTAAGTTCTATTTCTGCTATCTTTATAATTGCTTGGATAAATTAATCGGCTCAAATCTGTGCTGATTGAAATATTATCAATATCTCTTAAGATAGTTTTGTGCATTTTACCTAATTCATTTGCTATAATTCTACTTGATACCACATTGCCATATTTCTCATTTCTTTCAATCTTTACTATTTTTTTCATTCTAATCATCTCCTATAATATTATTTTATTGGCGCTTTATACAAAATATTGTTTATTTAAAACAACTTATCGGAATAAGTATACAACAAGTTGATTATATTGTCAATCATTTTTTATAAAATATTTTGTATATTTTATTTGAAATATTGTATAAAATGTAGTAGAATGTAAATATAATAACCAATAGCAAAGGAGTGAAAAAATATGATAAAAAATAAAATTCCAGTACAAATGGCAGAAAAAAGAATGAATATACAAAAAGTAGCAGAAGCTACAGGGTTAAGTCGTACTACATTGTCAGCAATGGTTAATGATAAATTCACAAGAATTGATTTAAAAACTATTGAAGTTCTTTGCAAAGCACTAGAATGTAATGTACAAGATTTACTAGAATACATCCCTGATTAGTGGTTTAGTAGTACCACCTATATTTGATGTTATATTTAAACGCCAATAAAAATATAGGAGTAGGTGGCACAATTAAACTACTAATTGAGGAGTGATTTTTATTACTTTTAGCAGGTTACTTTTTTTATTTTAATTGTTAAAAAGTATAAATAAAGTATAATTTATTATATTATTATGAAAGGAGGTGTATTTATGCAATTAAATATTGATTTAATACGTGATATTCTTCTAAAAGCTGAATTAAATCCTTTTGAAATTTTAGTTAGTAATGATTATTTTTTTGATGAAGCTGATGAAAATTATCAAAAACTAAAAGAATTTTCTTGTTATTCTGATGAAGAAATTGAATATCACGTAAAATATTTAGAAAAAACTGACTTTTTAAAAACTAAACTTAGTTGTGGAAGAAAAATTAAAGTAACAGATTTAACTACTAAAAGTCATATCTTTGTTTCCAATATTAAAAATATTGAAAATTGGAATAAGATTAAAGAAATATCAGATAATATAGGATCTTCTTCCATTGAAACATTAATTAAAATATCTGAAAAACTAATTTCAAAACTTATTGAAAATCATTTTATTCAGTTTCAATAACTTCTATTTCCGAATTTATGAAAGTTATTTTAACCATTTCAATTCTCTTTTGAGTTTGTACGTCATAGGAGTAATTAATTTCAGTATTGATTACTCCTTTTAAAATTTCTCCATTTAAAGATAATTTTAATTGTTTTGTTTTTCCATTTTTTTCAATTCTAATTTTATTCATATTTATCACTCCTCATTTATTTCTAAACCTATAGATATTTTCAACTTGATTCATATATTCTTTGTCAGTCATTTTCTTATCTTTTTGAAATTTATTTTTAATATACATTAATTCATCTTCAATCATTACTTTATCGGTATTAAGAGAAAGTATACTACTATCAAGTGAATTAAAATTACCGACACTAGCAATGCCTTTTTTAGAAATTTTAGAGAAAAACTATGGGATATAATATATATTTCAACTAATGCTAACAATGTGCTAACTTGATTAAGTAGGATCCAAGTATCTATATTCATTTTACCTCCTCTTTTTAAGACATTTTCTTTATTTAAGTAATAATCTTATAATTATCAATATCAAAGTAATCATATTTAAAACTAATAAATCAAAATATGTTTTAGGCTTTATTTTTCCCCATAATCGTTTAAAAAAGTTCATATTAATTCACCTGCTTTCTTTAAAAATTTGCATTTTTTATAAATTTATGATAATATATAATTACCTTAAGGGAGACCCCAAAAGGGGTAACTTTGATTAATATTGAACAAAATAGCGACAATTAAGATTGGATTTTTCCAGTCTTTTTTGTTATACGTTCTCATTCCATTAAACAAAGACGTTAGAAAACTATTTTAAGAATTAAATAAAATTTATATCAGTTCCTGCATTTTTGAAATAGTTTTCTATTTCATTTTCAATATCGCGGCTAGCTTCTAACTGAATAGTGAAAGTTCTGCTTTCTTTTTCCACTCTGACCTTATCTTTAAGCAATGCGTTTTCTTCTTTTAACTTAATCAATTTGTATGTATTTAAAGCAAATTTAAGAGTTAAATTTACAGAATAAGCTACTAAAAATATTAACCAGAAATATTTGTTCATATTAATTCACCTTCTTTCTTTAAAAAATTGTATTTTTTATAAATTTATGATAATATGTAATTACCTTAAGGGAGACCTCTAAAGGGTTGACTTATATAATTGATAAATAAAATTTGGGATAAAAGAGGCTGGAAATTTTCAGTCTTTTTTGTTATAATAAATTCGTGAGTTTCGCTAACTCATAAATATTAATCAAAGGAGGTAGTAGCATGGATAATGTTATTGCTATTATAGTTATGATGTATATTGTATACAGATTGACTAGGTAGTTTTAATTTAGCATCTACACCTCAACCCTTAGGGGTTATTTTTATTTAATTAATATTTTATCGATTACATTTTATATTAATGATTTTTTTATGAGCCGTGATTTAAACGGCTCTTTATATTAATTAAACTTTGGCAAGTATATTTTTCATTTTCATATAATTTCCACATATCTCCTCGTCTTCATCGTGAAAATCTATTAATTCATCAATGCTTTTTAAGTAAAAAGTTATTAATTCTCTTATCGTATAAGACAAAATGTTTTCTTCTTTAAATTCATTTAAAAATTCTTCCATTTCCTCAAAATATAAACCAGGATATTTTTTCTTCAAACTTTTCATTATTTCTAAAAATTCAATTTCTATTAAATCTTCTCTAGTGTAATCTCTATAGATATTTTCAAAATAAATATCTGCTTGTCTATCTCTCCAGTTGCTAACTTGATTCATATATTCTTTGTCAGTCATTTTATTCTCCTTCTGAATACCAAATTGTATACAAGATATTTAAAAAAATTTGTCTACGTTGTTTTTATATAAAATAGTATACAATAGAGTATACAAAAAGTCAAATATTTTTTTTACTTTTTTTGATATAATATGATATAAGGAGATGGTAAAGTATGAAATTTAAAACTTTAAGTGAGTTTTTGAAGAACTTTGCTGAAACAAGAGGATATACTTATGAGTATATCGGTGCACTAACTGGGAAAACGAGAGGAATGATTAGTCATTATGCAAATGGAAAAAGAAATCCTTCAAAAGATTTTATTGAAAAATTTATAAAATCTTTCAAATTAACAGCAGAAGAAAAAGAAAATTTTCTGTTTGTAGCAGAATTAGGCAAAACAGAATTTTTGAAAGATATGTTAAAAAAAAGTTCTACAAAATATGAAACAAGAAGTAATGTAACAGGAGATATTTTTGAAAATTTTGTTAGGTTACCCTTGTATGGAATGGCAACTGCAGGTAATGGACTAATAGAGTTTGATCTCATGACTGAGTATATTGATATTCCCAAATTAAATGGAAATATAAAGAAAAGTGATTTTGCTACAAAAGTTTACGGAGATAGTATGGAACCTCACTATAATAATGGAGATATTATAATAGTTGATGTTTCTAATATAGATATTAGAACATTAAATGGTAAAGAAGCACTAATTTATTATGGTGAAGAAAAATATTTGAAAAGGGTATTCTTTGAAGAAGGAACAGGAAATTTGATATTAAAATCATATAATCCTGCATACAGTGATGTTATTATTAAAAATAATGAATTAGATAGTGTTGAATGTAAGGGAATTATAAGTGTGGTTATATCAATTAGAAATAACAAATGATTATAAAATAATAAAAGTTAGAAAAAGGTATATAAATGAGTAAATTAGAACAACTTATAGAAGAACTTTGTCCTAATGGGGTGGAGTACATTGCTTTAGAAAATCTTTGTAAAACGAATATTTCACCTAAAAAGATACCATCAAATGATGTTAAAGATACAGGCAAATACCCTGTTATTGATCAAGGAGCAAACTTTATTAGTGGATTTACAGATAATGAACAGGCATTATTGGGTTTAAATAAATACATTATATTTGGTGATCACACAGAAATTATAAAGTATGTTGACTTTGATTTTGCACAAGGTGCAGATGGAATAAAAATTTTAACTGCAATGAATTGTGATTGTAGGTATTTATACCATGCATTTAGTTGCAAATATACAAAAAAGGGGAAATATACTCGACATTGGAGCAATGCAAAAAAAACATTAATCCCCCTACCACCACTACAAGTTCAACGTGAGGTTGTTAGAATATTAGACACTTTTTCAGAATATACAACAGAACTTACAGAAGAACTTACAATGAGAAAAAAACAGTATGAATATTATAGGGATAGTTTATTATCTTTTGGTGATGAAGTAGAGTGTAAAACTTTAGAGGAAATTTCTAAAATTTCAAGAGGTATTCGAGTAGTAAAAAAAGAACTTTCTATAAATGGGAAATATGCAGTGTATCAAAATAGCATGGTACCTTTAGGGTACTATGATAAATCAAATTGCAAAGCAAATACAACTTTTATTATTAGTGCTGGTGCAGCTGGTAAAATAGGTTATAGTTATGAAGATTTTTGGGCAGCAGATGATTGTTTTTATTTTGATTCTTCAAAAAATTTAAATAATAGGTATTTATATTTTTATCTAAATTCTCAGAATGAATATATTTATAGTAGAGTTAGAAAAGCAAGTATTCCTAGACTATCTCGTACGGTTGTTGAAAAAATAAAAATACCCTTACCGACTCTAGAAGAACAAAAGAGAATAGTAGATATATTAGATAGATTTGATACTCTATGTAATGATATTTCAAAAGGGCTACCTACTGAAATAGAAGCTAGACAAAAGCAATATGAGTATTATAGAGATAAGCTATTAACATTTAAAAATATTAATGATTAAAAAAGATATAAAATAAAAGGAGTGATTAGGTTGGATAAGAATAATAAAGAGTATAAAGTAATAAATATTATCAATAAATTCAATATAATTATTAATTATGGTTCAAACGATGGAGCATATGAAGGACAGGAAGTAAGGATTTCTACAACTGGAGATGAAATTTTAGACTTAGATGGAAAATCTCTTGGAAATATAGAAATTATAAAAGAAGAATTAGAAATTACCAAAATATATGATAACTTTTCTATCTGTAAGAAAATAAAAATTAATGAAGTCAATCCTTTTCAGCCTATTTCTCTTGTAAAGAAAGAAATAAGAGCTGTAGAATTAAATGTTAAGGAAGAAGATTTTTCTAATATAAAATATCAAGACATAACACCTATAAAAAAAGGAGATAATGTAAAAATTTTAGATTAACTATTGACATTTGATACAATTTATATTACAATTGTGGCAAGATAACTTTGTCTAGATGTTTAAATTAAACATCAGACTGTCAAAATCTTGCTATGATTATATTATAGCAAGATTTTTTATTTTATAGGAGAAATTTATGAGTTGGAACAAACCTTTTTTAGATTATAATAAACAGATAAATAAATTAAAACATGAATATGGACTTCTTATTTTTAATCACAATTTTGAGAAAACACTACTAGAAAGTATTTCATATTATGATTTGATAAATGGGTATAATGATTGCTTCATGACTAATGGAAAATTTAAGGAAGAAATTTCTTTGTTTAGTCTATTTTATTTCAAAATATTTGATATGAATTTTCAGAACATTCTTTTTAAATATAGTGTTTATGCAGAAAATTCTTTTAAAACAAAACTTGCATATATTTTAAGTGAAGAATATGGTGAAGATCATAATAACTATTTAGATAGAAAAAATTTTCAAGTTAACAAAAGAAAACGTAAAGAAGTTAGAAAATTCAATGAAACCTTTAATAATATTGAACAAGTTATATTACATTCTAATGATCATCCTACTAAACATTATTGTACTTACCATAACCATATTCCTGCATGGATATTATTTAAAAATGTGAAATTTAATGATTGTATAAATTTATTTAGATTTTTGAAAAGAGATTTAAAGTTAAAATTAATCAGAAGATTTTTTAATAGTAATTCTTTTTCAGATAATGCTCATATTCGCCTTTTTAAAAATTTTATTAGTATTATCAGAAAATTTAGGAATAAAATTGCGCATAATAGTAAAGTTATTACTTATACTGTTGATTCAAGATATGAATTACATCAAGTTAATACATTACGTTTAAATCCCTATTCTTTAATGAGACCAGGAGATATTCGTAAATCGATTGGAAAAAATGACGTGTATGCTATGATTTTATCACTTACTATTATTTTAGATAATCCCTTATTAGTTCAAATGATGATGAATGAAATTAAAACATTATTACTTATATCTCATGAACATCCTGATATTAACGTAGTTAAAGAATTTTTACATATTACTAGATTACCTGAAGATTTAGTTGATAGAATAAACAATATTGATTTTTCAAGTATTTTGGATAGTCATTTACAAAAATGGTAGACATAATATAACCAAAAAAGATATTGCAACCAATACCTATAATAAAATATGATTATTTATTACTTCAAAATAGAATATCTATAAATAAAATAAATTAATACTCAGAGAGACTCTTAAAGGGTCTTTTTATTTTTTATAAAAAAACATTTGACTTTTTGTATATAATATAGTATATTTGGGTTGATGTGATAAAATGGAATGTAATGATTTTGTTATAGAAATGAAAAATAAAAAATGAACAAAAAGAAATCATTGAAATGGTTCCTGAGTCATTAAAATTTTTCTTTTTAGCTGAGAATTTAAATAAAAAACAGTGTAATTTTATTAGAGGATTTTTTTTGAATGAGAGTATGTCAAATAAGCGGAATTAGTATTAAAAATAGTAGATAATATATTCTTAAAAACGGGAAAAGTAGGAGTGCATTTAAGATAAGTTGATAATAAAAACTCAGAGCCTCATATATGGGGCTTTTTTATTTTCACCAAAGTGTGATATTTATATTATAAAAATAAAATTATTATAATTGAAAATAACTCTTAAAAAAATATTAAATTTGTATTTTTTGTGATATAATACATTTACAAAATAAAGGAGTGATTTAGATTGAAAAAACTATTAGTAGGATTGTTACTTACAATTTCGTTAATCAGCTATGGAACAACGAAAATACAAAAAGATTTTGAAAGGAAATTAGAAAATTTAAAAAGTGAAAAAGGTAATAAAAGTGGAAAATTGTATGAAGATTTCGGAATATTTATCGATGATGGAATACTATTAGACGTATTAACAGATGGACATAAGAAAATGACTTATAAAATCAATAGTGCTAAAGTAGAAGGAGATACAGCTGTAATAAATTTAGATATGAAGTCTCCCAATTTGTCTTATTATTTTCCAGAATTTATAAAAAAGGTTTATGAATTAATATTTGCAGATCCTGAAAATATTAAAGAAGATGATGAAGAATTTGTAAATAATTTTTTTAAAGAAAAACTAAATTTAAAGGATTTGAAATATTCAAAAAAGAATATTAATGTTTATTTAAGGAAAGAAGGAAATGATTGGTTAGTAGATGAAGAAGAATCCAAAAATGATGATTTTAATGAAATGATTACACTAGGATTATTAAAATTAGACGACGGTCTTATATGGGGTTTTCCAGAAAACGATGAAGAATAGAAAATATAAAATAAAACAAATGTATTTGTAATGAATAATAATATTATTATAAATAATAAAATTTACATATAGAGAGACCTCTTTGAGGGTCTTTTTGTTTTTTATATTTTCTGTCGACTTAGGTTGACAAATATGTTATATTGAATTTGATGTGATAAAATGGAATATAATGATTTTGTTATAGAAATTAAAAATAAAAAATGAACAAAAAGAAATCATTGAAATGGTTCCTGAGTCATTAAAATTTTTCTTTTTAGCTTAGAATTTAAATAAAAAACAGTGTAATTTTATTAAATAATTTATTTTGAATTAGAGTATGCCAAATAAGTGGAATTAGTATTAAAAATAGTAGATAATATAT
>JAGOWQ010000056.1 GCA_018060185.1 Leptotrichiaceae bacterium
TAAAATAGGTGAGGTAAATCAAAATTTCTCTGAAGTAATACTTGTTACAAGTAAAAACTCTAGAATAAGTGTAACACTTAATGGTGGAGAGACACAAATACTAAGAGGAAATGGAAATGGAACATACTCTATATTTAACTATAACGGAAATGGAACAGAGGTTGTTCAGCAGTTTTACAAAGTTGAGACATCAGGTATCAGTGATTTATTTCCAAAAGGTATAGCAATTGGAAGTTTTTATTTAAAAGATATGAGTGCTTATAAAAAAACAAAAGAGCTTACATTCAAACCACCATATAGGTTAAATGATATCAAGCAGCTTATGGTATATAAATTCGATAATAATAAGTTGTTGAAAGATAATATAATACAAAATCAGGAAATACAGCAACAAATCGAAAAAAACAAACAATTTATTAAAGATAATTCGAATATCCAAAATTAGTTTAATAGGAGGAAATATGAGAAAGTTAATTTTAATAATATCTATGGCATTAATATCAATAATGTCATATTCAAAAGATTTTTGGGAAAAGGATACATTTACAGTGAATGTTACAGAAACACTAAAAGTAAATAAATCATCAAAAGTTAAGAAATATACAATGACGTATGATAATGGGACACTTAAACTAGTGATCTCTTCACCAACAATCAACAAAGGAGAGATATATACATTTACTCAAAATAAAAAGACAATTTATTATCCATCATTAAAACAAACTGTAACACAGACATTAAATGAAGATGAGGCAAATATTTTAAGTCTACTTAATAAAATCAGAAAAATTAAAAATAAAAATAATCAAACAATTAATGGTGATAACTTTAAGTTTTCAAAAGAATGGTTAACATCTGTTGAAAGCAAAGGATATACTGCTAATTTCAGTGATTATGTATCTTCTGGAGATTATAAATATCCTACAAAAATATCAATTAAAGATGGTAATTCACAAATAATATACACGTTTTCAAGTTTTAAATAATAAATAAGGATCTCTAAAAGTAAAGGAAATTATGAAAATAATAAAAACTGAAGGTATTATTTTAAAAAAGAAAGAAATAAATGAAGCAGATGTAATAATAACGATTTTTACGAAGAATTTTGGTAAAATAGATTCTATTATTCACGGAATAAGAAAATCTAAAAGAAGAGAAAAAAATGTAATAAATCCAATGAACGTTTCTGAAATTTCTATGTATCAGAAAAATAGTTATTACACAGTTAAAGATATGGAATTAAAGAAAACTTTTTTAGAGATAACTAAGGATATTGAAAAATTAGAAGTAGGATTTTATTTTTTAGATACAATTAATAAAATTTATGAATACAATGATGTAGATGAGAAGTTTTACGATAGGATAGTTAATATTTTTGATTATTTAGACAGGAAAGAGATTATTAATTCAGCAGAGAAGTATTTGATGGTAATACATTTCCTAAGAAGAATAATGATGGAACAAGGCATATATGAAGAAAGTGATATAATGACTTATTTTTCTAGAGACCTGATAGAAATATACAAACTCATAGAAAGTAAAAGTAAGATAAAAGGAAATATGGGAAATGAACTTTTAAAAATAGCATTAATTTTAGAAAAGACAATAAATGAAGAATTACAAACAAAATTGAATTTAAAAAAATTTATTATAGGAGAGATTTAAATGAATAAAAGTAGAGTAGTGGATTATATTGATGTAGAAATGATAAACTTAGATCTTAAAGCAAAAAGTAAAAGAGATATTATAAAAGAATTATTAGAAAGTATCAAAGATTCAAAAAAAATAGTAGACTATGATAAATGTCTCTCTGACCTGTATGCAAGAGAGGAACTAGGGACAACAGGGATCGGTAAGAACGTAGCGCTTCCACATGCCAAAACCGAAGGAGTAACAGATTTACTAATTGGAATTGGAGTTTCAAAAAATGGTATAAATTATAATTCAATTGATGAAGAAGATGCAAAAATATTTTTCATGTTTTTATCACCAAGCGGGGAAACTCAAGAATATTTAAAAATTCTTGCTAGAATATCTAGATTAATAAGAGAAAATGATTTTAGAACAAAAATTATAAATGCAAAAACAACATCAGAGTTGTTAGAGGTTATAGAGAAAGCAGAAAAATAATATATAAGATGAGGGAGACTGTATGAAATGTCCTTTTTGCGGAAGTGAAGAAACAAAAGTTGTAGACAGTAGAACATATCTTGATGGGAATTCGATAAAAAGAAGAAGAGAATGCGAAGACTGTCAAAAAAGATTTACAACATATGAAAAAATAGGAGATTTAGCATTATATGTATTAAAAAAAGATGGAGTTCGACAAGAATTTTCCAGAGAAAAAGCATATAGTAGCATCATTAGAGCTCTTGAAAAAAGAAAAATTGATAAAGAAAGAATTGAAGAAAGTGTTGATAAATTAGAAAGAGAAATTTTGACAAAATATTCAGGTGAAATAAAATCTAGTGATTTAGGAAATGCAATTATGACCTATTTATTAGACTTAGACGAAGTTGCATATGTTAGGTTTGCCTCTGTTTATAAAGAATTTAAAGATTTAGATAATTTCATAAAAGAGATAGATAAAATAAGAAATGACAAAAGAGGAAAAATAAAATAGTAGGTGAATAATATGAATAAAAAGACGGTATGGCTAGCATTTAATGTTCTTTTTATTAGTTTTTTGATTATTATGGGAATCCAGATAATTCAAGTAAACTTGAAAAAAAGACAATTAGAGAAAGAAATTGCTGAAACACAGCTTAAAATTAATGAAGAAAACAAGAAAAAAGATCAAATAAAAAATGATATGAAAAAATTCAGTGAAACAGAAAAATTAGAAAGAATAGCAAGGGACAAGTTGAATATGAAAAAAGAAGGAGAAACTACATACAAAGTTATTGAAAAATAATATAAAATAAAAGTAGGAGACTTGAAAATGAATAAAAATTTAGCATTTGATTTAGCACGAGTTACTGAAGTAACAGCAATGGCAGCTTATAAGTGGATAGGACTTGGGGATAAGAATAAGGCGGATAATGCAGCAGTATTAGCTATGAGAGAAATGTTAAATGATTTACCTATTAGTGGAGAAATTGTTATAGGTGAAGGAGAAATTGATGATGCTCCTATGTTATTTATTGGAGAAAAAGTTGGAAATGGTGAAAACAATATAAAAATTGATATAGCTGTTGATCCTATCGAAGGTACAAGAATGGTTGCGATGGGTCAAGATAATGCGATAGCAGTTATAGCAATGGCTAAGCAAGGGACATTTCTTAACGCACCGGATATGTATATGGAAAAAATTGTTGTAGGACCTGAGTATTCAGATTATATTGATTTATCTATAGGAATAGAAAAAAATATAGATATAATTATAGAAAAAACAAAAAAAAGATATGAAGATATAAAAGTTGCAATATTGTATAAAGACAGACATTATAAAATAATAGAAGTACTTCAAAAAAAAGGTATTAGAGTTTTTTGTTTACCTGATGGAGATGTTTTAGGTGCTATAATGGCGGTTTCATTCGAAAGTGATATTGATATTCTTTATGGTATTGGTGGTGCACCTGAAGGAATTGTTTCAGCGGCAGCAGTAAGAGCATTAGAAGGCAATATGCAAGCAAGATTACTTTTGCGGAAAGATGTTAAAGGTGAAACAGAAGAAAATTTAAAAATAAGCGAATCAGAATTACGTAGATGTAATGAAATGGGAGTGGAAATAAATAAAGTATTAGAACTGGAAGAATTAGTAAAATCAGATGAAATAATATTTGCAGCAACAGGAATAACAGAAAGTACGTTATTACAACCAGTCACGAAAAATGGAAATATTTTGAAGACTGATACATTAATAATTAGAGGGAAAAGCAGAACAATAAGACATATAAATGCGACACATAATCTAAAGGAAAAAATGTTATCGGAAAGCTTACAAAAACTGATACTATAAATTTAATAATAGAAGAGGGAATTATGTTAGAATTAGGGATACCCAATAATCGTAAATTTAAAGAAAATTTTGAAAAATATAAGCAAGATACAAAAAATAAAGATGCCCAAAATGAAAGACATATATTCAAAAATAACGTAAAATATATGATTTCTTCAACAATGTTTTTTGTATTAATAGTAGCTGTTGCAATTATTGGTATGTATGACCTTCTAATTATATCAAAGACATTTGATTATAGGATAATACTTTACTTAGGCCTAACAGCTTATGGAATGTATGGGTTTTTTAAAATTTATAGTCATAAAATAATAATTGAAAATAATAATATTATATATAAAAAACAGAAGATTGATATTTTGGAAATAGAGTCAGCAATTGTGAAAATAATGAAAATATCACCAAAGAAATTAGATAGATGTTTAGTGATCAAAGTTGATAATAAGCAATACATTTATAGACTTAATCTTGAGGGTGTATATAAATTTTTACAAATAATAGAATCTTATACAAAAGACAAATTTATAATAGAAGAGTAGATAAAAAGGGAGATAAAAAATGAAGAAGTTAATAATACTAGTATACATATTAGTTTTTGGAATGATATATGGAGCAGATGATACTATAAAAAAATCTTTACTAAAGATTTATTCATCACACCAACAATTTGATTTTCAAAGTCCATGGCAAAGTGGACTTGATTATAATTCAACAGCAACTGGCTTTGTTGTGGATGGGAATAGAATATTAACGAATGCCCATGCAGTAGTTAATAATAAATTTTTGCAAATTAGAAAAGACGGAGATTCGAAAAAATATAAGGCAAAAGTTAAATTTATATCAGAAGAATATGATTTAGCAATATTGGAAGTAGAGGACAAAGCATTTTTTGATAATACTGTTCCTTTAAAGTTTGGTAAACTACCTAATTTGAGAGATAAAGTTACAATATATGGTTATCCTTTAGGCGGAGATAAATTAAGCACGACTCAAGGAATAGTTTCAAGAATAGAACATAATAGTTACACCCTTACTAATCAAAGATTCTTAATAGGACAAACTGATGCTGCAATAAATCCAGGAAATAGTGGAGGACCAGTTATTACAAATGATAAAGTAATTGGTGTTGCTTTTTCTGGCTTAATGTTGGCTGACAATATAGGGTATTTCATTCCAATAAATATAGTAGAGCACTTTTTAACAGATATAAGTGACAGTAAATATGATGGAGCACCAAAAATAGGATTAAATTGGACAGGGTTAGAAAGTCCGGCGCACAGAAAAATGTTAGGAATCTCGGATACATCTAAAGGAGTATTAATAACAAGCGTCTTAAAAAAATCAGTATTTGATGGAGTTCTTCAAAAAAATGATGTTCTGCTAAAATTAGATACATATGATGTAGATTATGATGGAACTGTTGAATTCAGAAAAAATGAAAGAACGGATTTTGAATTTGTAAGTCAACAAAAAAACTTTGGAGAAACATTATCGTATGAGATTGTTAGAGACAAAAAGAGAATATCAGGTACAGTAACATTGTCAAAAGATAAGGATCCTTCAGATTTAATAAGAGAAATGCCGATAGATGCCCAACCTTCGTATTATCTATATGGGGGATTATTATTTGAACCATTGAGTTATAATTATCTAAAAACAAGTTACCTATCACTAGATCAGAGTTTAAAGCAATCAACAAAATTTGAAGGATATGACGAATTAGTTGTAATTGTTAGAATTTTATCTGATGATGTTAATATAGGGTATAGTCAAATAGTAGATAGAATCATCTTAAAAGTAAATGGTGAGAAATATGTCGGATTTAAAGATTTTGTTGAGAAAATAAAAAATTCAGATTCAGAGTTTGTAGTTTTTGAGGATATTGATGGTCAGGAAATAGTACTTGATGTAAATGAAGTGAAATTAAGAAATAAAGACATTTTAGAGAATTATAATGTAAGTCAAGAAATGTCAGAAGACGTGAGATAATTATGATGAAGAAAATAAGTACAGGACTAATATTACTAGTAATATTTCTAATATTAGGTGTGACTCTGAAAAATAATAAAGATGTAAATGATATTAAAAATATAATATCATCTAGCACAGTGACACAAGAAAAAGCAGGGAAGTCTAGAACGTCAAATAAGACTACTAAAAAAACAGCAAATAGCGAAATATCATCTCAAAATAACAGCAGTAATATAAAAGAGTTGACGAAAGTAGATATAGTATCTAAATATATATTAGAAAAAGGGGAACTTCCTGAATACTATATCACAAAAAGAGAAGCAATGGAGCTTGGTTGGGTGGCTAGCAAAGGTAATTTATGTGAAGTTGCACCTGGGAAAGCAATTGGTGGAGATAATTTCACAAATAGAGAAAAGACTTTACCAACTGCAAAAAATAGGAAGTGGTATGAAGTCGATGTAAATTATAATTGTGGAAATAGAGGAGCAGATAGGATTGTATTTTCTAGTGATGGTTTAGTATTTGTTACTTATGATCATTATAAAACATTTGAAGAGATAAAGTAGAAATTTACTAGGAGATAGATTATATATGAAGAAAATAGAAATAGATTTTGAAAATATTACAACTAAAGAAGAATTTTATGAAATATTTAAAAGTAAAATAGAATTACCAGAATACTTTGGTGATAACTTGGATGCTCTGTGGGATGTAATAACTGCGTATTTAGAATTACCACTAAAAGTTAGATTTTTAAATTTCAATGATAAAAAATTAGACTTTTTCGTATCTTTAAAAGAATTATTCAATGATGCAGAAAGAGAATTAAACGGAAGGCTTAGCTTTAAAATTTTAAGCTAGCCTTTTTTGAAAGGATTGATCATGAGAATAGAGTTTTTTATTGCATTAAGACACATTACAGAGCGAAAGTTTCAAAGTATATTTTCAATACTAGGAGTTTCCATTGGTGTAATGGTATTCATCGTATCTCTCACAGTATCAAATGGATTAGAAAAAAATATGATAGATTCACTACTAACATTAACACCACATATTACAATGAAATCAGGATATGGAAATATCATTGAAGATTATGAAACCAAATCTGTTGAACTTATGAAAGTTGATGGTGTGACAGCAGTGATTCCTAAATATTCGAATCAAGCAATTGTCAAGTATAAAGAAATGGCAAAAGGAGTAATAGCTAACG
>JAGOWQ010000025.1 GCA_018060185.1 Leptotrichiaceae bacterium
TCACTTCCTCTTTTCCATCATAACTTAGAAATTTATCAACAACAGTCGGTCTTAACATTATCCCATCATTTGCTATAGCTTGATAAACCATTGCTACCTGTATTGGAGTCATTAAAACATATCCTTGACCTATGGACATATTAATTAAATCTCCCGGTAGCCACGTTTGATCTTGTCTTTTTTTAAACCTACTTTTTTTCCATTCAGGAGTAGGTAGCGTTCCACTTTGCTCTCCAGGAATATCTATTCCTGTTCTCTCTCCTATCCCAAATTCTTTTGCATATTTAACTATATTACTAACACCTGCTCTTTGGGAATAATAATAATAATAAGTGTTTACAGATTCTTCTATAGATTTTGCAAAATTTGTAATCCCATGACCTCTTGAACTAGAATCTCTAAATCCTAGCTCTCCATATTTATATAATCCTGTGGACATAACTGTATCATAAGGAGAAATTCCTGATTCTAAAATAGCTAATCCTGTTACTGCTTTAAATGTAGAACCCGGTGGATATAGACCTGCTATTCCCTTATTTAATAATGGTTTTGATTTAGAGTTTACAAGTTCACTCCACTGCGCATCAGTTATTCTTGAACTCAATAAATTCAAATTTATTTCAGGATTACTTACAAAAGTTATTATTTTACCTGTTTTAGCTTCTAAAGCTATAAATACACCACTTCGACCTGAAAAAGCTTCTGTCATATATTTTTGCAAT
Source organism: Leptotrichiaceae bacterium (assembly GCA_018060185.1). Lineage (GTDB taxonomy): Bacteria > Fusobacteriota > Fusobacteriia > Fusobacteriales > Leptotrichiaceae > JAGOWQ01. The sequence continues at coordinate 723 of JAGOWQ010000025.1, forward strand.
TCCAAATCAATAGATAAATAAATATTTTTCCCTCTTATACTTTCAACATTTTTAATTTCTTTTATAATATTTCCATGGACATCAACTTCTACATACTCTGTTCCATTTTGACCTTTTATTTCTTTGTCATATTGTTTTTCTACACCTTTTTTACCTATCAGATCATCATTTAAGTATCCTTTGTCTTTTAATTTTTCATATTCTTCATTACTTATAGGCTTTACATTCCCTATTACATGCGAAGCTATACTATCTTCTGGATAGTATCTTTTATTATATTCAACAATATCTATTTTATCATTATCTAATTTTTCTATCGCCTTTAAAGCAATACTCTTATCCAAATCTTCAATAACAAGAATTTTATTACTCGTTCCTGTTCTTGGTTGTTTTTCAAATCTTGTTATTATATAGTCTGTTGTATACCCTGTTAGACTACTTATTTTTCTTATATTAAATATTGTCTCTCTTAATTTTTCTGCTCTTGATTTCTTTTCATTAAATAGTCTTTTTTCTATTTGCTCATCTGTTAATCCTTGAATTTCTCTGAGAATTGATATTTCTGAAGACGATAAATTTTTAGTATCATAGTGAACTAATTGATATCCTGTAGTATTTTTAGCCAATAATTTTCCTTCTCTGTCATATATTTCTCCTCTAGCTGCTTTTACTACATTAGTCCTTATCCTATTTTTCAATGCTTTTTCTTCATAAGTAGATGCATCTAAAATTTGTAATGTAAATAATTTTAAAATTAATAATAAAAATACAATTCCTGTTATTCCTATAAATAAAATATATCGTGGACTTTTTTCTTCTTTATCTAATTCTCTCATATGATTTGATTTTCTCCGTTCTCTCTTAAATCTATCTCAGCATATTTAAATTTCTGTATTAACACCTTCATAAAAACTATCTAATTGATAATATTCTCTTGCATCTTTATTAAATACACTTATAATAATATCTCCACCATCTATTAGAACCCAATTACACTCATCTAATCCTTCTACGCTTCTTACATTTTCCAAACTTTTTTTTATGTCAACTGCTATAGCTTCAATATTTCTATTTGAACTTCCTGTACATAATATAGAATAGTCAAAAAAAGGAGACTTCCCTTGCATATTATATACTTTGATATCTTGACCTTTTTTACCTTCTATTATATCAATTATTGAAATTACCTCTTTTGGTAAATCTTTCTTTTCTAACATTTTCCACTTCCTTCTTATTCATTTAAATTATTAATTTTTACTCACAACTACTATTCTATTATTCATCTTATTACTCTCAACAAGTTTGACATTACCACCTATTTTTTTTGCCATTAACTTTGCAGTATACAAATCTACTTTATTATAGACTACTTGTATTTGAGTCATCTTTTCTATAGGTTCTTCAGCAAAAGTAACCGATTTAACTATTTCAGGATTATATTCTTTTAATTTTTCTGTTATTATAGATGAATCTCCCAATGTAGCTATTTCTAAAATAAATTTTATTTTACTTTCATTTCCTGTAATTAATACAAAATCAGATTCTGATTTTATTGTATCATCTATTAATATTCTTGCATATTTAAATCCTAATTCTTCCAATATTGCTAAAACTTCAGCTTCATTGAATTTTCTTGTAATTATATAATTCATTGTCTCAGGATTTGAATAATTTTCTGCGTTATAATCCAAAACGTAAGTTTCTTTTAATTTATCCCCTATTTTTTTAGCAAAGCCGTCTATCCCATTAGCATTTAAAATTTCTATTTTTTTCCCTTTTAAAGATTCTTTAGGATTAAAATTAGAATTAACTTCAGTACCTATTTTCTCTGAAGCTTGATTTGAAACAGAAACAGTTGGTAATGTAGATAACAATTTTTCAAATTTTATGCTATCTATATGCTTTTCATTTCCTAAAGTCATAATAGGAGTTTCAACTGTAGCTTTTCCCTGTTTTTCATCTGTAATATAATCTATTCCATCTGGAAAATATTTGTTTAAATCATTTAGTAATTCTGATTTATTAACTACATCTATATTTAACTTCTGAAGTATTCCAGTAGTAAAATATTGCTCTATTTTCTTATCTTTAGTTAAATGTAAATCTTTAGGTAATTCAAAAGTACTTCCATTATAATAAACATAATACTTATTTTCTGTTCTAAAAATTCTATTTTTATTTTTTAATTCTTCTATATTTTCAAAACACGAAGATAATAATATTAAACTTGCTAATCCTAATAAAAATTTTCTCATATAACATCTCCTTCTAATAGTATTCCGTCAAAAGAAATTATTTTAACATGTATCAAATCTGAAACTTTTAATTCTAAATGGTTTTTATTTTCTTTTTTTAAATTTATAAATGTTTTTATATAATTTTCTGTGTAGCCAAAAGCTATATCTTCAACTATTTCTTCAATATATACTTTTTGTGTTGAATTAATCATATTTTTTCTATATTCTATATATTTCATATTATTAAATTTTTCAATTTCTTTAATTCTTTTCTTTTTTTCAGAAGGTTCTATTTTGCCTTCTAAAAGCATTGCAGTAGTTTTTTCTCTATCTGAATAAGGGAAAACATGTAAATCTGAAAATCCAATTTTTTTAAGATTTTTAATAGTATTTTCAAAATTATTTTCTTCTTCTTGAGGAAACCCTACTATTATATCTGCTGTTAAAGAAATTCCAGGAATTTCTCTTTGTACTTTCTGTAATACATTAACTACAAAGTTTGCATCATATTTTCTTCTCATCAAATGCAATATTTTATCGTCTAATGACTGTACAGATATATGTAAGTGCGGCATTAATTTAGCGTCATTTTTTAACATACTTAAAAATTTATCAGTTATTGTATCGGGATAAGCAGAACTTACTCTCACCCTTTCAATTGAATCAATCTTAAGTATTTTACTAAGAATCGAATCAAAATCCGTTTTTGGTTTCAAATCAATTCCATACTCACTTAAATTTATCCCTGTTAGAACGATTTCTTTATAGCCTTGTCTACCTAAATACGTTATTTCTTCTAAAATACTTTTCTCATCTCTTGATCTACTCAACCCCCTTGCAAATGGTATTTTACAATAAGAACAAAATTTATTACATCCGTCTTGTATCTTTACAAAAGCTCTAGCTTTTTCTTTTAATATTGTATACTTTTTTGAACTATATTCTTTTTCATCAAATATATTATCAACTTGATAATGCGAAACATTTTTTTCAACTATATCATATATATTTTCTTTTTTAGAATTTCCTATTATAAAATTAATTTCTTTCATTTCTTTTAAATCATCTAAGTTAGTTTGAGCATAACAACCTGTCGCAACAACTACTGAATCTGGATTTGTATTTTTAGCACGACGCAGCATTTTCCTATTTTTTTTATCAGCTACATTAGTAACAGTACAAGTATTTACAATATATACATCTGCTTTTTCATCAAAATCCACTTCGATATAATCGTTATCCAAAAAATCTTTTTTAATAACTTCTGTTTCATATTGATTTACTTTACAACCTAATGTATAAAAAGCCACTTTTTTTCTTTTTTTTACTTTTTTTATATTTGTTTTTTGTCTTTCTTCAAACCTATTTACTATAGACATTTGCCAAAATACCTCCTAAGACAATTGCCGCTGTTTCTGCTCTTAAAATTCTTTTTCCAAGACTAATTTCTATTGCCCCTATACTTTTTAAAAATCCAACTTCTTCGGCAGTTATACCACCTTCAGGACCAATCACATAAAGTATATTTTGATCTGTATATTCTAAAATATTTGATATTTTTTGTGAACTATCACTATTTTCATATGCGTATATAATCTTATCATATAAATCATAGTTTATCATTTGTATTTTTGTAATAGGATCTATTTTAGTAAACTTCACACCTTTACATTGCTTCAAAGCTTCTTTAACTACTATATCCCATTTTTCTTTTTTTTCATTTATTTTTACAACTACACGATCAGTTTGGATTGGTATTATTTTATTTATCCCTATCTCTGTCAATTTTTGAACAGCTAAGTTCATTTTATCATTTTTTAAAATTCCTAGAGCTACATCTATTTTAATATTCAGCGAATAATTATCATTATTTTTATTTTTTATTTTTAATTTCACTTCTTTTTTTGTTATATTTGAAATTTCAGCTATATATTCATATTCACCGTCTATTACTCTCAAAACACTTCCTATATTTAATCTAAATACATTTTGAATATGGTTACAGTCTGATTTATCATTTATTATGATTTCGTTATTTTTTATATTCTCTTTCTCTGCTACAACTGTTAACAAAGCCTTTCTCCTTTATTTTTAATTTTTAAAACAAAGTATCTTCAAAACTGTTGTTTTCATTATTATCGTTTTGATTCGTTGCTATTTTCTCCAGACCTAAATGTTTATAGGCATGCTCTGTCACAACTCTTCCCCTTTGAGTTCTTTTTATAAATCCTATTTTTACCAAATAAGGTTCATAAACTTCTTCTATTGTCCTCTTATCCTCACCCAAAAGAAGAGATAAAGTTTCTATTCCCACTGGACCTCCATTATATATTTTTATAATGGACTTAAGTATATTTCTATCTAGTTCATCAAGACCAGTATCATCTACTCCTAATATTTTAAGTATACCATCTACACTTTTTTTATCAAGTATTCCTTGACCTTCAACTAAAGCATAATCTCTTGCTCTTTTCAAAAGTCTATTAGCTATTCTTGGCGTTCCTCTACTTCTTTTTGCTATTTCTATAATACCGTCTTCATCATATTTTATATTTAATAACTTTGCCCCTCTTCTTATTATTTCTTTTAATTCTTCTAATTTATAGTATTCCATCCTATGAGTTACTCCAAATCTATCTCTTAAAGGAGTACTCAATTGTCCCGCTTTAGTCGTTGCTCCTATTAATGTGAAATTAGGCAATTCTATCCTTATACTTCTTGCCGACGGTCCTTTTCCTATTAATATATCTAACTCTCCATCTTCCATAGCTGGGTAAAGTATTTCTTCCACAGATGTACTTAATCTATGTATTTCATCTATAAACAAAATATCATTTTCTTCAAGAGACGTCAAAATAGCTGCCAAATCCCCTGCTTTTTCCAAAACTGGACCTGTTGTTATCTTAATATTCACTCCCATTTCTGTTGCTATAACTCCTGCTAAAGTTGTTTTTCCTAGCCCAGGAGGTCCATATAGTAGTACATGATCCATAGATTCTTTTCTAATTTTTGCAGCTTTAATAAATATATTCATTTTTTGTTTTAAATCTTCTTGTCCTATATACTCGTTAAAAGTTTTCGGTCTCAAAGATTTTTGAATATTGTCTTCACCCAGTTCTTTAGATGCCAATATTCTATCTTCATCCATCCTTACTCCTATCTTCACATTATTACAAAATTACTTAATTTTATTTAACAATAGCATAAGTAAAAATTGGAATATCGCTATAGTTCCTCCTAAAATTCCACCTATTATTTCAATATGTTTTAATTCATTTTTAGAAACTGTTAAAATGATTCTTTCCATTTCTTCCAAAGAGAAATTATGCATTTTTTCAATCATAATTTCTCTTATGTTTATTTTTTCTTCAGCTATTTTTACTATTTCAGCCACTATCTCTTCTTTATTTTCTAAAATTGTTTTTTTAAAATACGATTTCATTTTATCAATCATAGAATCATTTACAAACATCTTCAACAAAGGATTTTTTTCTAAAATCTTTTTTTGAAGTTTTTCTCCTACTATTTTATCTAATAATCCGTCTATTACACTTTCATCTATTTTTTCATTTTGCATTTTTTCAGTTATATCTGATATAGATATAAGCTCTTTTTCCACCACTTCTGCTATATTTTCTACTATCTCATCTTTTCTCTTAGGGATTAATCCTTGTATTTTAAAAAATAATAATCTTATTTCTTTATACGGTCTAAATAACAATTTTATTGCTAAGTAATTTGTAAACCAACCTATTAATGCTCCTACTGATACTATTAAAAAAAATTGTAAAACTAATTTATTCAACTTTCCTCCAAAATGTTACTATATATACGATATCATTAAGTTTTTTATATTTTTAATTTTTAAATTATCTATAATTAAACGCAATTACAAATATAATAATAACATATTTTAGCCTTTTTTTCAAGATAATTTGGAATTATGTAGTTTTAAGTTTACATATATTAAACATATACGACAAAAATAACGAAAAATATATAATTTTATAGTCATTTTTATATTTAATAATTATTATTAATTATTTTATAAAACTCAAATAACCCATTAGGTCCTAGATTAGGAATGTATTCATCTATTGAATTAACTTTTTTTGAAATTTCAATACCTTGTCCTCCAGTAGCTATTACATATGCATTTGGTATTTCTTTTTTATATTCTAATATTATCTCTTTAATTGCACCTATGTTACTAAAGTAAATTCCTGCATTTATTTGTGTTATAGTATCGTAACCTAAAATAGTTTCAGGTTTTTCAAATTTTATTTTTGGTAATTTAGCAGTATTTTTAAATAAAGAATTTATCGATAAATTAATTCCTGGTAAAATACAACCACCTAAATAAGTGGAATCTTTTATTACATCAAATGTTGTTGCTGTTCCAAAATCTATTATTATCAATTCTTTTCTAGGGTACAGTCTTTTACACTCTAAAATATCAACAATTCTATCTGCTCCCAATACCCTTTCAAAACCATCTAGTATATTTAGTTCTTTTTCAATTAATTCTAATGTAACAAACTTAGCTTTTGTATTAAAATAATCAATTGCTAAATATTCAAATATTTCGTTAATATGTGGAACAACAGATGAAACTATTATATCTTTTACATCATATATATTAATATTATGATGTAGGGCTATTGTTTTTAATGTAGAAAACAATGTATCTTCTGTTATTTCTAACGATGTAGGAATTCTAAAAGTTGCAATTATAGAGCCCTCATTACTATAAAATATTGGAACTATATGAGTATTTCCAATGTCAAAACCTAAAATCATAAAATATCTCCTTCTATTTAAATAAATTAATATACGCTAATATTGATATTATTACACCTATTATTGCTTCTCCAGCCATCATTCCATTAGAAAATAACATAAATTTATTGTATGTTACTTTTGATATTTTTGAAATAATTAAACTAATTACTCCTCCAACAAATACAGGAACTGTCAAGAAAAACGGTAGATATATACCTATTCCAAGGGTTAATACAGGTAATTTCCCTATATTAAGTAAAATTCCAGACGCTAATCCAATAATAAATAAATTCATAAAGGGTATACCTTTTACAACAGAAGCAACTATTGATGCTTGAAGAACTATCAAATCTGGATTTGATGATTGAGGACCAATATTTTTATAAACATTAAAAAATATAAAAAATAAAAAACTAATAACAAAAGAACTAACAACAGCACCAATTAGTTCCCCAATAAATTGCTGAGTAGGATTAACTTTCAGTTTATACCCTGATTTAAAATCATTTAAAATATCTCCAGATAACCCACAAGCAATTGCAACTATAGAAGCTATTAAAAATAATGTCAAAACATTTAAATTAGTATGAAATATTGAACTTCCAATTTTTAAATTATCTAGTAATGAATTTAAAAAAGAAATAATAAGTATGGTCATAATCGCATATATTTCCATAGGATTTATAGCTGTTTTACCAGTAGAATAACCTGCAATTACTGTACAAATAATACAAATTATTATTAATACGACACAAAAAACTATTGGTAGTTTATAGAAAAAATTTATTAACCCTATAAATATAAGTGATATTATTAAAAGCAAAAATTTTATTCCTCCGCTCTTACTATTTTTATTTTTAGTAAAGTATGAATATAAAATTTTTAAAATTATTGATATTCCAATCCCTATCATGAATCCCATGCCAAAACTATTTTTCATAATATCAAAGTTTTTTATTCCTCGATTTATGGCATACGGTCTAACAATCAAATATGTTATTGACCCACCTATAAACCAAATAAATGTATTCATAAATCCTAATATATATCCTATACCAACAAGTAAAGGCGAAACATAAAATCCTATAGTTGTGTTAGGTATAGTATATACAGTTGGAATAAAATTTGGCTTTCCAATTCTAAAACTATAATCTCTTAATATAGCAATTAAAGAACTAAAAATTGCTCCTATAAATGCAAGTTTCATACTACTTTTACCTTTATTTGAAATAACTAAATCATAAGCAGCTTCTCCAATTGGAAATTCTAATTTGTCTTCTTCTATCATTTTTTTTCTGAAAGTAAAAGATAATATTGACCCTAAGACACTTCCTATAATAAGAGTGATTGTCAAAAGTTGTGGATTTATATCAGATAATTTACCGCCAAGTAATAAGTATCCAGGAACTGTAAATGCTACTCCCCCAGCTACCATTGATCCTGCGCTCATTATTGTATGCGTAATAGTAATTTCACTTAAATCATTTTTTTTTAAAACCCTCAGTATAGATATTGATAATAAAGTTACCATTATAGTTGGCCACGGTAATGCTCCAAATTTCAAAACTATATAAAAAGAACTTGCTGAAACCAAAATAGCTCCTAAAATACCCACAATTACAGATGTAATTGTCAAACCATTTTTCATATTTATTTCCTCCTTTAACAAGTATTGTCCTTTATTTTATTTTTTTATATTTTATCATTAATTCTATATAATTTTGCTTTATCTGTCAAGTTTTGATAAATGTATGTAGTTATTGTTTATTAAAATATAATTTTAATCTTTCCGTCACTTAAACATTAAAATAAAAAATAGAATTAATTTATATATAAAACACATAAATTAATTCCATTAATACTACATCTAAATTTTATTATCCAACAATTGTTTTCCCATAATTTTTTGATGCCTCTATTTTATCATCATCATCTGGAGCTAAATTTATAACTAAACCGTCTCCAACTACTTTTGCTCCTAATCCTTCTAACTCTTCTTTCCAAGTTTCTAGAAATTCTCCTGTCCCCCAGTCATTAGAACCAAAAAGTCCAACTGTTTTTCCTTCTAATTTATTTTTTACTGAATCAACATAATCAACCATTTCAGGGGCAACTTCTTCTGCTCCAGTCGCTGGCGATCCTAATGCTATAAAATCTGCATCTAAAGAACTCTCATCTGCAGAACTAACTTCTATTTTTTCTACTTCTACTCCAGAATCTTTAGCTCCTTCTTCTATATAAGATGCTATTTGTTCAGTATTTCCAGTACCACTGTAATAAATAATGTTTAATTTTGCCATTTTATCCTCCTAAATATTTACCTTTTAATTGGTTATTATTTTTGTATACTCAATTATAATTTCTAAATAATTATATCATATTTAATATTAATGTCAATATTTTTTTAATATTTATTTTGCCAATCTATAAGTATCTCTAGCTATTACCAATTCTTCTGCTGTTTCTATTTTATATACTTTTACTTTTGAATCAGATTTTGTTAACTCTACATTCCCCTTAGGTCTACTAGCATTTTTTTCTTCATCAAAATCTAATCCTAAATATTCAAAATTTTTACATACTAACTTTCTTACTCTAGTTGCATTTTCTCCTATTCCTCCTGTAAATGCTATCGCATCTACCCCGTTCATTACAGCAGTGTAAGCTCCTATATAGGAAACTATTTTATGTATGAACATTTCATAGGCTAATTTAGCTCTTTCATTTCCTTCATCCATAGCTTTCTCTAGATCTCTAAAATCTGAACTCTCTCCAAAAATTCCTAAAATTCCCGATTGTTTATTCATTCTTGTATCTATTTCTTTTAAAGTTAATCCTCTTTTTTCCATTACATAAAATGCTGATGCAGGGTCTACATCCCCTGTTCTAGTACCCATCATAACTCCTGCTAATGGAGTTAATCCCATAGAAGTATCTACTACCTTACCATCTTTTACAGCAGAAAGGCTTGCTCCATTTCCTAAGTGACATACTATTACTTTTGACTCTTCTTTTCCTAACATTTTTCTAGCAACCTCACTAACATATTTATGTGAAGTTCCATGAAACCCATATTTTCTTACTTTTAATTCTGTGTAATCTTCATAAGGAAAAGCGTACATGAACGATTTTTGTTCCATTGTTTGATGAAAAGCAGTATCAAATACAGCTACATTTTTTTTATTTGGGAGAAGTTCTCTCATAACTTTTATTCCCATTATATTAGCTGGGTTATGAAGAGGTGCCAATGCACACAATTCTTCTATTCTAGTTACTGCTTCATCGTCAACAAGAGTGGAATCAGAATAGTATTCTCCACCATGAACAACTCTATGTCCTATAGCATCTATATCATCAACACTCGATATTACTCCTATTTCACTATCTTGTAATGTTTTTAAAACTATATCAATTGCTATTTTATGATCTGACATAGGTTCAGGCCTTGCATCTATTTTAGTATTTTTTTCTAAATTTTTAAAAGTAAATATAGGATCTGATATTCCAATTCTTTCACATATCCCTTTTGAAATAGTTTTCTCATTTATCATATCTATTAATTCAAATTTTAATGATGAACTTCCACTATTTATTACTAATATTTTCATAGTATCTCCTTTTTATTTGTTATATTTATTTTACAGATAATCTATATAATTAATTTTTTTATATTAATTATTATTGAGATGATTCAACCGCTGTTATAGCAACCACTTCTACTATATCATTAACACTACATCCTCTTGATAAATCGTGTACAGGACTTGCTAATCCTTGTATTAATGGTCCTAATGCTTTTGCTTTTGCTAACCTTTGAGTAAGTTTATATCCTATGTTACCTGAATTTAAATCAGGAAATATTAATACATTAGCGTAACCAGCTACTTTTGAGCCAGGGGCTTTAATAGCTGCTACTTCAGGTACTATTGCTGCATCTAATTGCATCTCTCCGTCAAAATCAAAATCTACATTTCTATCTTTTAATATCTCTATTGCTTCTCTAACTTTAGTTACAGATTCACCGTCAGCACTTCCTTTAGTTGAAAATGATAAAAATGCTACTTTGGGCTCTTTTATTCCAGCTGTTAATCTCGCCTTTTCAGCACTCGAAATTGCTATATCTGCCAACTGTAACGCTGTTGGATTTGGTATAACTCCACCATCAGAATATACAAATACTCCATTGTCTCCAAATTCAGGTGTATTTGTTATCATTACAAATGAACTTGATATTGTCTTAAGTCCTTCTTTAGGCCCTATTACTAATATCGCTGCTCTTAATACTTGTGATGTCGGAGAATTTGATCCTGCAACCATTCCATCTACTCTTCCTTGACTAACTAACATTGCACCAAAAAATCTTGGATCTGATAATAAAGTAGCTTTAGCTGTTTCAAAAGTCATACCTTTTTTTTCTCTTCTTTTTCTCAACAATTCTGCCATATCATCTATTGTTGAACAATTATTAGGATCATAAATAACTGCGCCTTCTATAGAAATACCTAATTTTGACGCTCTTTCTTTTAATTCAGTTTCGTTTCCAACTAATGCTACTTTTGCTATTCCTTCATCTAATATTATTTCAGTAGCTCTTAACACTCTTTCATCTTCTGTTTCAGGTAAAACTATAGTTTTCCCTATTTGTTTTGCTTTTTCTTTTAAATCTTTAACTAAATCCGGCACTCTTATCACTCCATTTCTCTGCATTTTATCTTTCTTTAGTTTTAGCCTCTAATACTTATTATACCCTATTTTTTTTATTATTCAAATATTACTTGTATAAATTCATCAACATCAAAAACCCTTAAATCATTTATGCTTTCACCAACTCCAATAAATTTTATTGGTTTTTTCAATTCTTCTGTTATAGGAAATATTATTCCTCCTTTTGCAGTCCCATCAAATTTAGTCAATATTATACCTGACAAATCAACTATTTCATTGAATACTTTTGCCTGTTCTAATCCATTTTGACCCGTTGTACTATCTATTACAAGGAGTGTTTCAAAATTTTCCTGACCAGATTGTTGTCTAATTATTTTATTTATTTTTTCAAGTTCTTTCATTAAATCTGCTTTGTTATGAAGTCTTCCAGCAGTATCAATTATAGCTACATCAAACTCTCTATTTTTTGCTACACTCACTGTATCAAATATTACTGCTGAAGGATCGCTTCCATGTGATTGTTTTATAACTTCAACTCCTGTTCTTTTACCCCATTCTTCTATTTGATCTATAGCAGCTGCCCTAAAAGTATCTCCTGCACCTATTATTACTTTTTTACCTTCATTTTTAAGTTTATTGGCAAGCTTTCCAATGGAAGTAGTTTTTCCCACACCATTTACTCCAACAACAAGAATGATATTTAATTGCCCTTTTTTTATATCTAATTTAGTACTTTCAAAATTATTATACGTCAATTTTTCTTTTAAAAGTTCTTTTAATTCTCCATATACCTCTTCAGACGTTTTAAGCTTCTTTTTAGAAACTTGTTTTTCTAATGAAGATACTAATTTCATTGTCATATCTATCCCTATATCTGATTGAAGTAAAAAATCCTCTAATTCCTCGTATAAATCATCATCAATAATTTTACCCAAAAACATTTCTTTTAATTTACCAAAAAATCCTTTTTTAGGAGTAGCAAGTCTATCTTTTAAAGGTCTTGGATTATCTAATTTTTTTTCATTTTCATAATTTTTTTCATTTTTTTCAAGTTCTATAACATTTTCTACTTTTTTTACTTCTTCATCTATTTCTTTTTCTAAAACAATACCTTCTATTTCATCATTTTCCTTTTCTCTTTTATTTCCGAATTTAAAAAATTTTTTTAGCGCCATTATTCTTTATCCCTTTCTGCTTGAGTTTTTTCTAAATAATATGGTTTTAAACTGTAAATATCTTTTTTTTCAAGTTTATCAATAAAAAACATCCTATTAAAAGTAGTAGAAGATATTTTTAAACTACTATCTTCTATTAAAGTAATTTTATCTCCTAAATTATCTTTTATTATATTTTTATAATTTAACACAGCATCTCCTGAAAGATATATTTTCCCATTTTCATTATTTTCCAATAAAACTTCTTCTATTATGTTGCTTAGCTTTTCAACTTTATAATCTGTATTCTGTTCTAATCCATTATCTTTAACTTTATATTTTGCATAATATACTTTTTCTTTTCCAGAATCAATTAAAGAATATATAACTTGGTCTTCTTCTCTTTTACACTCTATAGAAAAATAACCTTGATACGCTAAAGCATCTAGCTCATTTACAACATAAAAATCTACTTTTTTATTAAAAAACATACCTTTAACTACTGAAATAGCTATCCTAACTCCTGTAAACGATCCCGGTCCTATGGAAATAAGTATATTTTCAACTTCATCGAGACTTTTTTCACTCCACTTAAATAATTTGTCGATTTGATCTAAAATAGATTTTGAATGAGTTTTAGGTACTTCAATTTTTATTTCTCCTAAAACCTTTTCCCCATCGTGAAGAGAAATCGCAGCTAATTTACTTGTTGTAGTTATTGCAAAATTCAACATATTCTTTTTCTCCATTTATTAATTTATATACAGAAACTTCTCTTGTACTCTCATCATTATGACTTATTTCAACATATAATGTATCTTCAGGCATTTCATCTATTATATTGTTTGCCCATTCAACTATTACTACCCCTTCTTCTCTAATATAATCTTCAAACCCTATTTCATAAATTTCTTCGGAATTTATAATTCTGTAAGCATCAAAATGATAGACTGGTTTTTTTCCTGAAGTATATTCTATAAGATAAGTGAATGTTGGGCTTTTTACATTTTCAGTAATTCCAAAATATTCACAAATTCTTTTTGTAAAGGTTGTTTTTCCTACTCCAAGATCTCCTATAAGACCTAAAGTTCCACCTTTTTCCAAAAATTTATAAACATATAATGCTAGCTCATCTAGTTCTTTAAAATTTATTATTTTATTTTTCATTTTTCTCTCTTTTTTCATTTATTTTGAATAAATATTTATTATTTTATTTATTATTTCTGTTGTAGAAATGTTATCTACAAAAGAAAGAATTTTTATTTTACCACCATTTTTTTCAACTATTTTTGTTTCAGGCAGATCTTCTTTTTTATAGTCTCCACCCTTTACATGGATATCTGGTTTTAATAAATCAAGTATACATTCAGGTGTTTTTTCATCAAAAATAACAGTATAATCCACAAACTTGCTCCCTAAAAGCATAAAAGCACGATGTTTCTCGTTATTTATAGGTCTTTTATCTCCTTTGTTAACTTTTACAGAATCATCACTATTTACTCCCACAACAAGAATATCTCCTAGTTCTCTTGCTTCTTCCAAATAAGTTAAATGACCTACATGAAGTATATCAAAAACTCCATTAGTAAATACAACTTTCTTCCCATTTTTTTGAAATTTTTTTATTTTATTTTTCATTTCCTGCTGAGTTAATAAATTTTTTTTAAATTTTCCTATTTTTTCAGTCATATTTTCTCCATTTTTTCTTACTTTTATTCATATTTTATTGTAAAATTATATCATTTATACATTATATAGTCAATTAATTAAAAATTTTAATATAAAATTGATTTAAAAATATTAAAAAAATTATTTCAAAAATTAAAAACTTAAATTTTTAATTTTGAAATAATTTTTTAAATTTAAATAATATTATTACTACATCTTATTTATTTTTTTCTAATATGTGAGTTAAACCTTGTTCAATTATGTGATTTACGTGATCATCATCTAAAGAATAATAAACTACTTTACCCTCTTTCCTATATTTTACTAATCTTCCTTGTTTTAATACTCTAAGTTGATGGGATATAGCTGATTGTGTCATTTCAAGAAGTAAAGCTATATCACACACACACATTTCAGAATGAAATAATGCATTTAATATTTTTATTCTTGTACTATCCCCTAAAATTTTAAAAAATTCGCCTAATTTATAAAGATTTTCTGTACTTTCCATTTTATTTTTTACATTTTCTATTATATCTTTATGTATTACAGTTGACTCGCATACAAGTATTGATTTTTTCATTGTTCTCCTTTCCCCTTCAAAACAAATAAATCTAAATTTATATTAAACTTATTTTTCAAGTAATTTATAAAATAAATTCATTTTATCCATTCTAGAGATAGCAAACAGCACACTCCCACTTTCTATTATTGTAGTTGGATTAGGATTAAGAGTAGATTTTTCTTTAGGATTTTTTATACCTACAATATTCATATCATATTTTTTTCTCAAATCAAGCTCAACTAAATTTTTCCCAACAAATTGTTTTGGTGTTTCAAATTCAAACATACCGTATTCATCTGAAAATTTAAAATGTTCAGTTATATTGGGATGCAAAACTTTCATAGCGATCTTTTCTCCCATTGTTTCTTCTGGATAAACAACTGTTGTTGCTCCAACTTTTTCCAATACTTTACCTTGAATTTGATTTGTTGCTTTACAAATAATATTTTCTACTCCTATTTCTTTTAATATTAAAGTTACAAGAATACTTGATTGCATATCCGATCCTATACAAACAATAGCAGTATCAAAATTATCTTTTACAATTTTTTTCAAACTTTTTTCATCAGTTACATCTAAAATAATAGCTTCATCTACTATTTGATATTCTATAGCTTGTTGTACAAGTTCTTCATTTTGCTCCAATGCTAACACTGTTTTCCCATTTTTATATAGTGTTTTTGCAACACTTCTTCCAAATCTCCCTAATCCTACAACTAAATAATTAGACATATTTTTCTCCTTTTTATCCAATTAGTATATTATCCTTTGGATATCTATACTTTTCCTTTTTTATTATTCTTCCTGTCATGGCCATAGTCATAGTAAGTGGCCCTACTCTTCCAATAAACATTGTCAATATTAATAATAATTTTGAAAAATCTTTCAATAATGGTGTTAAATCCCTTGATAATCCCACTGTCCCAAATGCTGAAATCAATTCAAATAATAAACTTATAAAAGGTATATCTTTTTCTGTTTCCATTAAAAATAATAATACAATACTTATATAAATTAATGAAATAAACACCATTGCTATTGCTTTATTAAATATATCCCAACTTATTCTTCTTCTTTCAACTTCTATGTCTGTTGTACTTCTCAATGTATTTATTACTCCTAATAATATAACTCCAAAAGTTGTTGTTTTTATTCCTCCTCCTGTTGATCCAGGAGATGCTCCAATAAACATAAGAAATACGTATAACAAAACTGTTACTCCCCTCAGTTCAACTATAGGAATTGTATTAAATCCAGCTGTTCTTGTTGTAACGCTTTGAAAAAATGATGTTACTATTTTTTTTATAAGAGAATTATTTCCTATTGTTTCTGGATTAGAATATTCAAAAATGAATGTAAGAATAGTTCCTAATACAATTAATATTAAAGATATTGTTACCGCCATTTTTGTTGTTAAAGAAAGTATATTAACTTGTTTTCTAGCATACCTGTAAACATCAAGTAAAACCGAAAAACCTATTCCTCCTAATATTATAAGAAGAGGAATAACTAAATTTATTATTATACTTCCTTGAAAAGAGATTAAATTATCAGCATATAGTGCAAATCCTGCATTACAAAAGGCAGATACAGCATGAAATATAGAATAATAAACTGCCCTTTTTAAAGGCATTTTTTGTATAAATTCAAAAAATAAGAAAATAGCTCCTAATAATTCTATTCCAAAAACTGTTATAGCTACTTTTTTAGTAAAATCCTGTATATTAAATGTACTTTCTGCATTTATATCTTCTTGAAGAAGTTTTTTTGTACCATAACTTATTTTTTTTGAAATTAATATTATTATAAGAGAAGATAGAGTAATTACCCCTAGTCCACCTATTTGTATAAGTATTAATATTAATGTTTTTCCAAATAAATTATAAACAGAACTCACGTCATTAACTACAAGTCCTGTCACACAAACCGCAGATGTCGCAGTAAAAATACCATCAATCCATCTGGTTCCTTCATTATTTACCGTAGAAATAGGAAGAGACAATAATGTACCTCCTATTAATATAATCACAAAAAATGATAATAATATTAATATATACGGTGAAATTTTAATTCTTTTAAACATTATTGTTCTCCTATATAAAAATATTTATACATTCTTTTTTTGGTTTTCTTCTATTAGATCAGTAAATTCTATAATTTTACCACTCATTTCACTTAAATATTCTTTATTATCAACTAAATTTTCAATATTTTCAAAAATATTGTCCCAAGCCTCATAAAGTTTTGGCATTAAATCTTTTCCTTCTTCTGTTATTTTAGTAAAAGACTGCTTACCTATTTTTATTCTTTCTACATATTTTTTTAAAACTAATTTGTCAACAAATCTAGTAACCGTAGAAGGCGCTATAGTTAGTGTTTCAGATATTTTATTTGCTGACATTCCTTCAGGTTCATCTTGTAATATAATTAGTAAAAAAGCATGGGTAGGGCATATATCCAATTCTCCAAAAACTTCTTCTGCTATTTTATTTACAACTCTAAATAATCTAGAAATAGTAAAATATAAACATGACTTTACTTCTTTTTCATTTTTACCACATTTTTTCATCTTTATCTCTCCCTAAACTTCTATATATAAAACTGATTTTTATGTTATATCTATGTTTAAAAATTATACTACCACATTAATTTTTTTTTGTCAATTTTTCTTCTTTTATTTTTTTAAAATAAAACAATACAATTAATTTCATAACAATATATGACGGAATAGCTAAAAAAGCTCCTCCTATTCCAAACAACCCTCCACCTATTAGTACTGCAAGTAATGTTGTTATAGGATGAATATCTACAGATTTACTTGTAAGCCAAGGTTTTATTATATTTGCCTCTATTGTCTGAACGATTGTAATAAGGACTACTATTATCACCACTAATTTAAAAGATTTTGTTGCGGCATAAAAAATAACTGGTATTAATCCTATAAAAGGACCTATAAAAGGAATTACGTTTCCTGCTCCAATTATTATAGAAAATAAGGAACTGTATTCCATCTTCAAAAACAGAAAAATTATATACGAAGACACTCCTACTAT
The DNA here is from genome assembly GCA_018060185.1 of Leptotrichiaceae bacterium. Lineage (GTDB taxonomy): Bacteria > Fusobacteriota > Fusobacteriia > Fusobacteriales > Leptotrichiaceae > JAGOWQ01. Next base: position 18,847 of record JAGOWQ010000025.1, read on the forward strand.
TAAACTATCTAATACCATTACTTTAATATACTTTTCAATAGCATCGTTAATTTTTTTAATAAGAGGAATAACCTCTTCTTTTTCAATAATTAGGAGAAATCTTTTTACACTGTCTTCCATATTATCATAACTAAATACTAACATTATAGTAAATATTGGTGTCATAAACAATAAGCTAAATGTTCCTGTGGCAAGAGAAAAGCTAGAACTTAGTACTCTTAAAATATTCACAGCTATCATTTCTTTAGAATTTACTATAACATCCCTAATATTAATATTATTACTTTCTAAAAAAGATACAATACCATTTTGTAATATATCTTGGTTTTTAATAAAAAATTCTATTAAACTAGAAATTTGACCTACCATTAATGGTATAAATGCTAAAACTACATATATGAAAAATGAAAAAAATATAAATAACACTATAAATATAGATAGTTGCCTATTTAATTTAAATTTTTCACTTAGCATATCTATAAAAGGCATTATAGAATATGTAATAACAAATGACAGTATAAAAGGAAATATCGCACTTGTTATTATTTTAATAGAATCTTCAAAATAATCATATACTTTAAAAAAAAGTAATATTGATAGCATTAAAAGTGAAACAACAGTTAGAATATTTCTAATTTTAAATATTTTTTTTTCATCATAAAATTTCATTTTTTTACCTTTTCTTTCTTATTGATTTTCATTTTTCTTATTAAATATAATATCTATAGGACATCCTTCAAATCCAAAATAGTCTCTTAACTTATTTTCAATATATCTTTGATATGAAAAATGAACTAATTCAGGATTATTTGCAAAAAATACAAATTTTGGCGGCGCTTGACCTATTTGTGTTCCATAATTTATTTTTACTGCCCTTCCTTTTCTCGTAGGAACAGGATTTTGAGCTATTATTTCCCCTAAAATTTGATTTAATAAACCAGTACTTATCTTTTTATGATATTCTTCATTGATAAATTTAGCTTGTTCTAGTATATTTACAGTTCTTTTCCCTGTCAATGCAGAAATTGTTATAATAGGTGCATAATTAAGAAATGATAAATCCGCTTTTACTAGTTCTGTAAATTCTTTTACAGAATTATTATCTTTTTCAATTAAATCCCATTTGTTTATAGCAATTATTATAGGCTTTCTTTCATCATAAATCATTCCAGCTACTCTTTTATCTTGATCTGTAAGAATCTCTGTTGCATCTAACATAAGTACACATACATCAGCTCTTTTTATAGATTTCATTGCTCTTAGAACTGAATAATATTCTATTGAATCTTCTATTTTTGATTTTCTTCTAATTCCAGCTGTATCTATTAGAGTATAAACATCCCCATCATATTTAAGATTGGAATCTATTGCATCCCTTGTTGTTCCTGCTATTTCACTTACTATTGTTCTCTCTTCGTTTAATAATTTATTTACTAATGAAGATTTCCCTGCATTTGGTCTTCCAAGTATGGCAATGCAAAGACCTTCTTCTGTCTCTGTTTCATTTTTATTTTCAAACTTTTTTACTACAGCATCAAGAAGATCACCTAAATTTGTTTTATGTTCTCCTGAAATACCTATTACCTCTTCAAATCCTAGAGAGTAAAACTCAAATATATTTTCTTGATCTTTCATATAATTATCAATTTTATTTACTGCTATTACAACTTTTTTATCTTTTTTTCTTAAAATATTTGCCACATCTTCGTCAATTCCTGTAATACCAGATTTACCATCTACTAAAAAAATTATTACATCAGCTTCATCTATGGCCACTTGTGCCTGTTGTTTAATTTTATTCATCATAAAATCATTAGTTCTAGGCTCAAGTCCTCCAGTATCTACTAATATAAATTCTTTTCCTAACCACTCTATTTCTCTATACAACCTATCTCTTGTAACCCCAGGCTCATCCTTTACTATGGATAATCTATCTCCTACTAATTTATTGAATAATGTTGATTTTCCCACATTCGGTCTCCCGACGATTGCTACTATTTGTTTCATTTTTCCTCCTATTTTTTACTTTAAATTAGACTTCCAATTTTATGTTTATATTTATATTTTTATGGTTATTATATTATCCATTTCATTCAATTTTTCTTCTATTTCACTATATGCTATTATTTTCATTGTAACTCTATTTAAATAATTTTTTTCTTTTATTTCTATATTATATTTTAATCTATTAATATTTAAAAAATTTTCAACTTCCGATGTATTTTTATAATCAAAATCTAATATAAAGACACTTTTCTCAATATAATCAACTATTCCAGATTCATTTAATGCAAGCTTAGCTGTTTTAGCATAATTTCTTATAAGTCCTCCTGCTCCCAACTTTATTCCTCCAAAATATCTTGTAACAACTAACGCAACATTATATACACCAAGAAGTTTTACTACTTCAGACATGGGTTTACCTGCTGTATTTGTTGGTTCTCCATCATCATTATATTTAAAATATTCCTGTCCATTTTCTATAACTCTGTAAAGAGGGACGTTATGTGTTGCATCTGGATTCATTTCCCTTATATTTTTTATAAATTTTTCCGCTTCGTATACAGTAGAAATTGGTTTTACATATCCTATAAATTTTGACTTTTTCTCTTCGTATTCAATAATTGTTTCTTTTTTTATTGTTTTCAAAATTTTAAAACCTTTCTTAATATTTGTTTTCATTTTATAATTTTTTTATATTTAAAATAACTAAAATAAAATTAT
>JAGOWQ010000057.1 GCA_018060185.1 Leptotrichiaceae bacterium
CTTCCTCTTTATTATGAATACAATGAGCCATTATAGATACTCCATTTTTCCCAAAAAGATTATTTTTATTATATATATCTGAATAATTTTCATACTGCGGAAACAAAGACATAGTATATTCTATTTCTCCAAAACTTTCATTCAAATGACTTTGCACAGGTACTTTGTATTTTTCAGATAACTCACCTTGTCTTTTTAAAGACTCCTCACTACATGTAATAGCAAATCTAGGACTTATTATAATTTTTACTAATTCTGACTTATTTTTATATTTTTTTATTAACTTTTCCGTTATTTCTATGCCTTTATCTATATCTTCAAAATAAGTTTCATTAGTATTTCTATCCATATTTACTTTACCTATATAAGCTGATAGTCCAGATTCTACGAATAATTCAATTAGTCTTTCTGTTGCTTTTTCATGTATACTTGAAAAAATTACTGAATGTAAACTTCCACATTCCCACAAGTCATTAATTAACTTTTTCCATACCTTTTCTGCATATTCTGAATTTTTAAATTTTTCCTCTTCTGGAAAAGTATAAGTTTTTAACCATTCCATTAATTCTTTATCTGTTCCTAATCCTCTGTTCAAATATTGAGGAGCATGAAGATGCAAGTCCACAAAAGATGGTATTATTAGTTTATTTTCTCTATTCACAATTTTTTCTTTTTTATATTTTTCAGGTAACTTTTTATATATTCCTTCTATTATACCATCTTTAATTATTAAATAACTATTTTCATGTACTTTATACTCTTCCTTTTTTTCTGTGTAAATTATATCACCTTTTATAATCATTTATTTCACTACCTTTCCAGTAAATTAATATGCTTTAATATTTTAACATGTACTCTATAATACCGCAAATCTAATGATAAATAATATTGCTAAAATGTACATTACTGGTTTTATTTCTTTTCTTCTTCCTGTAGCTAACTTTAATACTACATAAGTTATTATAGCTCCTGCTATTCCCTCTGCTATACTTGATGTAAAAGGCATTAGAGTTATAGCAAAAAACGCAGGTGCTCCTTCTGTTAAATCAGTAAAATCAATATTCATAACAGCACTCAACATTAATACTCCAACCACTATTAAAGCTGGTGCTGTAGCTGCTCCTGGAATAACACTTACTATACCAGATAAAAAAAATGAAACAAAAAAAAGTGTTGCGGTTGTTAATGCTGCTAATCCAGTTTTTCCACCTTCAGATATTCCTGCTGTACTTTCTAAATAAGTTGAAGTTGTAGTTGTTCCCAGAAAAGAACTCAATGTTGTAGCTACAGAATCACATAATAATGCTTTTTTCATATTTTTAACTTCACCTTTTTCATCATATAAATTTCCTTTACTTGCTACAGACAAAATTGTTCCTATATTATCAAACAAATCTACTAGACTAATTGTTAATATTATCATAACTATATTTATGAATCCTTTCAATGCTCCTCCATTACCAAAAATACCTACAAAATCTTGTTTAAAAAATATATCTTCTATCCCGCCAGGTAAACCAAATCCTCTCCAGTGACTTAAATCTGTTACTCCTAGAGGAATACCTATTAATGTCGTCAATATTATAGAAATAATTAAAGCACCTTTTACATTTTTAGCAATCAATATGAGCATAATTAATAATCCAATTATACTTAATATTACAGATTTATCCCTTAAATTACCAAAATACATTCCACCATCAACGGCTATAACAATTCCTGAACTTTTCAATCCTATTAGTGCTATAAATAATCCAACTCCAACTGTAATAGCTGTTTTCATATTATTAGGAAGTCCTTCTATTATTATTTCTCTTATTTTAGAAAATGATATTAATATAAATAATATTCCTGAAATAGTAACTGCTGCCAATCCTTGCTGCCACGTATATCCCATTTTACCTACTACTGTAGATGCAAAAAACGCCGTAAGTCCTAATCCTGGTGCTGTTGCCACTGGTAACTTTGAATAAAATGCATGAAATAATGTTCCTATTATTGATATTAGGCATACAGATGTGTATAATCCCTTGTCTGGAATTCCCGCTCCTTTTAAAAATCCTGGAATAACTGCCAAAACATATGCCATTGTTAAAAATGTTGTTATTCCAGCAATTATTTCAGTTCTTATGTCTGTGCCATTTTTTTTTAATTCATAAAAATTTTCAAACAAATTATTTTTTTCACTTTTTTCCGTATTCATAAAATCCCTCCAAATAAAAAGAATCTCCTATAATTAATCAATAAAATTAAATTAAGTTTGCATTATTTCTAGGAGATTCTTAAATTAAATAATTATTTTTTATTTTTCATTTCTTAATTTTATTGTTCGCTCAACTGCTTTTATTATTTTAGTATACCCTGTACATCTACATAAATTTCCTGATATTCCTCTTCTTATCTCTGATTCAGAAGGATTACTATTTTTAGACAATAAAAATGTACTAGATACTATAAGTCCTGGTGTACAATATCCGCATTGTACAGCACCTTCTTCTACAAAGCTTTCTTGTACATCAGAAAGTCCATTTTCTGGAGTTATACCTTCAACTGTAGTTATTTTTTTCCCATCAGCCCATACAGCTAGATAAATGCATGAATCTACTGTTTCTTCATCGTTTATTATTACTGTACAACCTCCACATTCTCCCACTCCACAACCTTTTTTTGCACCTTTTAAATTCAACTTTTCTCTTAATACATCTAAAAGAGACTCCCTAACATCAACTTCAAGTTTATAATCTATCCCATTTACATTAATATCTATTTTTTTTAACATCACAACTTCCCTCCTAATGCCATTTTAATAGCTCTTTTAGGTAATTCTTCCATAAGCTGCTCTCTAAACGCTTTAGATGCTCTCCATGAATCTCTTGCTTTGCTCGCTTTTAAACATTCTTTTCCTATATTTTCTAAAGTTTCTTCTGATAATTCCTTATTCTTAGCATAATTTTCTGCATCAATAGCACGAAGAGGAGTTGGTCCTGCCACACCATAGGCTATTTTTAAGTCTTTTATTAATCCATCTTTTTCTTTTATTAAAATTGAACATCCTAAAGTAGCAATATCCATCGCTTTTCTTGGGCTAAATTTTATATAATGTCCTTTATAACCTTCATAGTTTTCTTTTCTTATTTTTATTTTAACTAGAATATCTCCATGATTTAATGCTACTTTACCCGGCCCTAAATAAAATTCACTTATATGAATTTCTCTTCTATTTTCTATTCCTTCTATTTCCAGAATTGCTTCTAATGCTAAAAGAGTTGAAGCACTGTCTCCTGAAGTAGCTCCATTACAAATATTTCCTCCGATTGTACCTACATTCCTCACTTGAGGCCCTCCCACTGATCCTACTGCAATAGATAAACTTGGAATATTTTCTTTTATGAATGGATTTTCTTCTACTTTAGTAAATGATGAAGAAGCTCCGATAACTAATGTTCCATCGTCTTCTACATATACTTCAGTTAATTCTTTTATTCTAGTAATTCCTATTAAGTCTCTTTGAGTATAATCACTTTTTCCTTCTCTAGTTTTTATTAATACATCTGTTCCACCAGCTATTATTTGAGCATTTTCATTATTTTTTAAAATTTCAATAGCCTCTTTTATGCTACTTGCTTCTACATAACTTTTTATATCATACATATTATTTCTCCCCCCTTTTATTTAAAGCATCAAATAATTTTTGAGGTGTTATAGGTATTTCATTTATTTCTATTCCTATTGCATTTACTATCGCATTTCTTATTGCTGCCGCTGGACTACAAATCGGATTTTCTCCTAGAGCTTTGTTACCATAAGGTCCGTAAGGATCATATTTTTCAATGAATAACATACTCATATTAGGTAAATCCATAGAAGTTGGCATTTTATAATCTAACAAAGTATTATTTAAAGGTTTTCCTGTTTTTTCATCATATTTCAATTCTTCTGCCAATCCGTAAGGTATTCCCATTCCAATACCACCTTCTACCTGACCAGAAGCTAAAACTGGATTTAAAATTATTCCAGAGTCATGAACGTTCATTATATCAATAACTTCTACTCTTCCTGTTTTTAAATCAACCTCAACCTCAGTAAACGTTGTTCCCATTGGATATGATTGATCATGTGCATTATGTGAAACTTCAGCAAATAAATATTCCGCTTTTTCCATATCGTAAAATGTTTTTAGTGCTAAGTCAGACAAACTAATTATCTTTCTTTTATTATCTTTTATTATAATATCTCCATCTACTATTTCCAATAAGTGTTGTTCTATATCTTCAAATTTCTTTACTGCATTAAATATTTTTTCTTTTAATTGTTCTGCTGCTTTTCTTATCGCCATACCAGTTACATATGCTTGTCTTGAAGCAAAAGCACCCGGATCATAAGGAGTATAATCTGTATCTGTAATAGCATCTACAAATATATTATCTGGTGATATTCCTAAAGTCTCAGCAACCATTTGTTTAAATACTGTGTCCGAGCCTTGACCTATTTCAGTAGCTCCTACTGATAATTTCATCGAGCCATCTTGATTCATTCTAATATGACATCCTGCAATCTCAAAAGCCTTTGGATATGTTCCTGTTGCATAAGAATATGCAGCCATTCCAATCCCTCTTTTGAAATTTTTTCTTATTCCATTTTCTTTTTTTATTCTTTCTTTTCTTTCTTCCCATTTAAAAGCTTCTTTTCCTTGTAAAATACATTCATCAACCACAGATGAATCAAAAAATCTATTTTTAGCTTTTACTTCTTCAGGAATCATATTTAACATTCTAAAATCTATTGGTTCCATGTCTAATTTTCTTGCTATATCATCCATAAATGATTCTATGCCAAATATAACCTGTGGAACTCCATAACCTCTAAATGCACCTGCTGTAGCAGTATTAGTATAAACTGTTTTTATTTCGTATCTAAAGTTAGGTAGATAATAAAGTGTTGCTAATATTCCCATACCTTTCATACCAACAACATGACCATGAGAAGCATAAGCTCCATTATTCGACAAAATATGAGCCTCTAAAGCTCTTATTTTTTTATCTTTATCAAGTCCCATTTTAAATTTATAAGATATCGCATGTCTTACTCTTGTTGCAGAAAGTACTTCTTCCCTTTCTAATTCTAACTCTACTAGTTTTCCTCCCATAACCATACTAAGACCAACTGTTAAAGGTTCTATTGTTATGTCTTGTTTATTACCAAACCCTCCGCCAATAAACGGTTTAATTACTCTAAATTGACCCCAAGGCATATTAAAGGCTTGACCTAGTATTCTTCTACAAATATGTGGAATTTGAGTGGAGGACACGCAAACCCATCTACGATCTACATCTTGATAAGCATATGCTATTTGAGATTCCATATGACAATGTTGTACTTTTGGCGTTTTATATTCTCCTTCAAATATGTACTCTGATTCCGAAAATCCTTTTTCCATATCTCCTGTTATAATATCTGTAGCTGCTATAATATTATTTTTTCTTCCTTCGTGAATTTCTACTGAACCCTCTGCTAAAGATTCTTCTGGTTCTAAATAAAATGGATATTCTTCATATTCCACTTTTATTTTTTTAACTGCTATTTCTGCTGCCAATTTTGTTTCTGCAATAACTGCAGCTATTTCATCACCGTAAAGTCTTACTTTTCTAGTAAGTAAATTTCTGTCTGCTACATCTTTTTTTTCTTTTATTAAAGTGTAAGGATGTCCTGCTGTAGGAAACTTATAATTTGGTAAATCTTCAGGTAAAACTATTTTTACAACTCCATCAACTTTTAAAGCTTCGCTAATATCGTAATTTTTCACAATTCCATGGGTTATTGTTGCACGACATATTTTTGCATAAAGTTTCTTATCAGTAGGTATATCAGCTGTATAACGAGCTTTTCCTGTTACTTTGGCATAGGCATCCCAGCGATTCATACTCTGTCCAATAACTTTTTTTGTCATGATTTTCCTCCTTAAAATTCATTTAATTTTTAACAATTATGTATATAATTACTTATTTTGCTTTTATTTTATTTAACAAAATAATTTCAAGTATTTTTATTTATTTCCCCATTACCTTTTTACCACATTTTTACTCATTGTCAATAGTCGTTATATTCTTTTATAATAAAAATAAATAAAATTTATTTATGTTTATAATGATTTTTATTGCTTTAAATTTAAATATTTTTATTAATTTTTTATTTATAAAATTAAATAAAATTTTATTAAAAAATTTATATTATAATAAAAATAAAGAATTTGAAATAAATCAAATCCTTTAAAACAAAGTTCTTATTAAAATAATTATTTTTAAACCTTTAACTCTTCTCTTTTCTCAACAATATCATATTTGTATTTACTTAAAATAGGGGCTATTTCATCTTTAATAAAATTTTCTGTTTGTTCTTCTGCAAATCCAGTATAATCAGAAGAAACTAAAATGCCTTCTATATCTTTAATTTCTAATCCTAATCTTCCGTCTTTTATAATTCTATCTATCAGATTATTAGGCTTTCCATTATATTTTATTTCTTTTGTTTCCTCCATGGAAAGTTCTCTTATTATTTCATGAACTTCTTGTCTATCCATTCCTTTTTTTACAGATTCCATTATGATATTTTCTGTTGCCATAAAAGGTAGTTCTTTTTGAATATTAGCTTCTATAACTTTAGGGTAAACAACTGTTCCATCCATTATGTTAAGCCATATAATTAAAATAGCATCAATAGCTAAAAACGACTGTGGTATAGAAAGTCTTTTATTTGCTGAATCATCTAATGTTCTTTCAAACCACTGAGTAGAATATACTAAAGCACCGTTCCCAGCATTAGAAATAACATATTTTGCAAGTGAGGATATCCTTTCACTTCTCATCGGATTTCTTTTGTATGCCATAGCACTTGAACCTATTTGATTTTTTTCAAAAGGTTCTTCTAATTCTTTTAAATGTTGAAGTAACCTAAAATCATTAGTAAATTTATGAGCTGATTGGGCTATATTTGATAGTAAATAAAGAATTTGTGC
>JAGOWQ010000026.1 GCA_018060185.1 Leptotrichiaceae bacterium
GTTTATTATCATATATTAAATTATCTATTTTTATACTCATCTCATTTAATTGTTTTGCTAAATAATATAACTCATTTTTAGGCTTAACTTCTTCTATAGTATTTTTAAAATCTCCTTGTTCAATTTTTTCTATACCTAATATTATAGATTTTAATTGTTTTAGCATTACACTTGATGTAAAAGATGATATATAATAAATTATAAATATAAAAACAGTACTAAAAAATAATGCAACTATTATATATTCAAATATTTTATTATTTATGTTTGATAAATTTACTGTTGTATAAAAATAGTCTTGAAAATAATCATTTTTTATGAAGTATGCAATTTCATTATTATTTTTAATTTCAATATTCCTGTCTAATTTCATTCCTTTAATATGTTTTCTTTCATAGTCTATAGACCAAATCTTTATATTTTCATCATTTAATATCTTTTCTAAATCAACTATAACTTCTAAATTAACATGTTTAGGATGAAAATATATAGTTTTTGAGTATAATAACTTATATTTACCATTTTCTTTTATAATTTGTGTATCTCTTGTATCAACTTTATTTAAAATTATATTTGATATGTTTAATAATTTTTCATTATCTACCATTATTTTGAAAGACTCGACATTAGACATAGTAACAAATATTTGTTGATATTTAATAAGTTTTTCATCTCTAAAATTTACATACTCTATATTTGTTTTTTCTTTTTGATCGGTTAAAAAATCTAAAAAATCTATATCTTTTTCCATTATAGTTTTTGCTTTTTCTAATTGTATTACTATTTCTTCTATTTGTGTATTTGATTTTTCAATTTTCTTAATATTTTCAGTTTTTAAATTTACTTCTTGATTATTCAAATAGACAAACATTTGATAAAGTAAAAATATAATAGAAGGAGCTAATATTAAAGTTATATATGATATTGTTAAACGCTTAAATATAGATATTTTGATTTTTTCCATATTCTTTATCTCCCTCTATTAATTTTATTATTATTTATGCAATCAAGGGTACTGTCCATATTCATGTCGGTACCCTATAATTTCTATGCTATTTAAGTTTAATTTTATTTTCTTGATATTTTTTATCTCTATATGCCATCAACTTAGATATTCCTAGAGTTTCTTTTTCTTTCATATATTGGGCATATAATGTATTAAATTCTTCTTCTGTTTTAGCAGTTAACAATTTTGGCAGTGTTTGATACCATTTTATTGCTATTTTAGTTGCTATGATTCCTTCTTCGGATCTCTCAGCTGGTTCTATTAGCTCAGCTTCAAATCTTGGCATAACTTTTCCGTATGTCCATTCTGTAAGTTGTTTTACAGGAGCATCTAACGTTATCCCCCATTTTTTTTGTTGCATTGCATTATCCATTAACATCCAATGCAAATTATCTATTCCATATGTTTTATCAAATTTTGTTCTATCTTGTTCTTTTAATTTTGCTACTTCAGGTAATATTTGTTCCTTTCCATTTATATTATCCCACGTTACTCCTTTTTTTCCAAGATATAAATCTCTTTGACCTTCTTCACTTATCAAATAACTTAAGAATCTTATTGCTTTTTCTGGATCTTTAGCTTTTTTAGAAATTAAAGTTACCGTCCATCCACTTATTCCAGGGCCTATTAATGTATGTTGACTTTTCATAGCATTTTTTGGTCCATCTACTGCTATATAAGCAGAATTTTGATCTTTACTGTATCTATCTGTCAATGGTCTTAATGCATCAATATACGGATACATCATTGCAAAATATCTACCTTGTGTAATTTTTTCTTCAATTTGAGGTCTTTTATCTATAAATACATCTGGAGACAGTAACCCATCTTGATTCATTTGTCTTATAGCTTTTAACCATTTAACATACTCTGGATCTGAGTATCTATCATATAATTTACCGTCTTTTTCTAATGGAATTGCTAAAAAATCCTGTAAATATCCACCTAAACTAGAATCTCCATTATTTTGGAATTCCATCAATCCTAAAGGTATCAATGGTTGACCATTAATCTCTGGAAATTTAGCTTTTGCATCTTTCATAGCTTTTAAAAATCCTTCTGTTGTACTCATATCTGGTTTACCTATTGCTTCATAAATATCTTTTCTAACTAAAAATGTATTGTTAGATTTTATATCTTTTATTGTACTGTAATCTTCTGGAGTATAAGAGGCATTTGGGTAAGCGTATGTGTGCCCGTCAGCTTGTTTAAACCAATCTAATTTATTTTTACTTGCTACTTTAAAAAAATACATATCATATTTGTTTGCTAATTCGTCTAAAGCATATAAATTATTAGATTTCACTAATTGATCTATTAAACTAGAATTTGCTTCTAATGTTATTATATCAGGTAATGTATTTGAAGCTATCATTGTATTTAATTTTTCCGTACCATCTCCAGTAGGTATTATATAATTTATTTTTACTCCTGTTTTTTCTGTTATGTTTTGAGTTACTATATCTTCTCCCCATTTACCACCAAACCAAGAGAAATTTATATACCAATCAAAGGTAACTTCTCTTTTATCTTTTTGCCATCCAATTTCGTTTTCAGAAACTTCTACTTTTGGATCTGGTAAACTTAATTTTTTTGAATTACTTCCACCACAAGAAACAACTAAAAATATTAATATTAATAAAATAATATTTGCTTTTTTCATTTAATTTACTCCTTCATAATTAGTAATATTGTATAACTTATCATTCCTTTACTCCACCTATTAGCATTCCCTTTACAAAATATTTTTGTAAAAAAGGATATATACATACAATTGGTACAGTCGCAAGTATCATTGTAGCAAGTTTTATTGATTCAGATGTTATATTTGAAGATTTAACTGATGCTGGAACAGCTGCTAACATCTGATTTGATTGACTTTCAGCTATTACTTTATATAAAAATGTTTGTATTGATTGTAAATTAGGATTTTGAATATATATAACTCCTGTAAAATAGTCATTCCAATGCCAAACACCATTGAATAATCCTATGGTAGCTATTACTGGTAACGATAAAGGTAGTATTATTTTACAAAAAACATAAAATTCATTTGCTCCGTCTATTTGTGCAGATTCTTCTAAACTTTCTGGAATTTCCCTAAAGAATGATTGAAATATTATTAAATCAAAAAAACTAAATAGTGACGGTAGTATATAAACCATAAAATTGTCAATTAATCCTAATGACTTTAGTAATAAATAAAACGGTATTAATCCTCCATTAAAAAACATAGTAATGATTCCTAATGTTATATATAATTTACGACCAACTAAATTTCTTTTTGAAATAGAATAAGCTACCATTGCAGTAAATAATACATGGGTTATAACTCCTAAAAATGTTCTTGCAAATGTTATTCCAAATGCTTGAAATATACCTTCTGATTTAAATACTGTTTTATAATTTTCTAAGCTGAATTTTCTGGGCCATAAATAAATTCCACCCCTTAATGCGTCAGATCCTTCATTTAATGATAAAACTACAGTGTACCATAAAGGAAATATTATGACTACACATATTAATATCATTATTAATATATTACTAATATTAAATATTTTTTCTCCTTTTGTTTTCATGTAATCTCCTTTTTAAAATAAACTTCTATCATTAAATTTTTTAGACATCGTATTAGCACCTATTAATAATACTAATGCTATAACTGATTTAAATAATCCTACGGCAGTAGCATAAGAAAACCTAGATGATCTTAAAGCCATCTTATATACAAATGTGTCTATAACTTCACTTGAAAAAAGATTTAATGGATTTTGCAATACTAATACTTGATCAAAATTTGTATTCAAAATTCCACTGACTGCTAGTATAAATAAAACTGTTATTGTACCTTTTATTGATGGCAAAGTTATGTGAAATATTTGCTGTAATTTACCAGCTCCATCTATTTTGGCTGCCTCGTATAACGTTGGATTTATACCTGCTATTGCTGCTAGATAAATAATTGCATTCCATCCCGTTTCTTTCCATATATCTGAAAAAATAGCTATCCACCAAAAATACCTTGGATTAGATAAAAAACCAATAGGAGATTTAATTATTCCTGTAGACATCATTAAACCATTTACAACTCCAGTTTCACCTAACCAGTTTATCATTATTCCACCTAATACAACCCATGATAAAAAATGTGGCATATAAGATACTGTTTGTGTAAACTTTTTCAGCTTCTCATTATACAACTCTGACAGAAGTATTGCAAACAATATTGGTAATGGAAATCCAATTAATAACTTAAGAAAACTTATACCTAGTGTATTTTTCATAACTATAGCAAAATTTTCATCTTTAAAAAAATCTATAAAATTTTGAAATCCTACCCATGGAGCACTCCATATTGTGTCTATTATAGTATAATCTTTAAAAGCTATTATGATACCAACCATAGGAATGAAATTGAATACTATCATCCATATAATCCCTGGCAAAACCATTGCTTGTAAATATTTTTGATTTATAAATTTCAAATAAGTATTTTTCTTTTTTATTTTTATAGTACTTGTTTCATTATCCATATTTTATATTCTCCTAAATTTTATTCTTAGAACGATATCTCTACTTGTCCTCCTATTGTAAATTCACCTATATCATTTTTAGGATCTGATGAACCTCCTTTATTTTCGATTCTTTGATATGCTCCAATCAATCTAAACTGAGGAGTTACATTATATATAGAACCAACTACTAATGTTGGTGCAACTGCTATTTTCATATGTTTTTCAGTTTCTTTATCTGTTCTTTTTATAAATCCATAACCTACTTCTGTTTGAACCATAAAGTTTTCAACAACTGGAATAAATACCCTTACAGTTGAACCTAATTCTCTAACTTTAGTTTTATCTTTTGGATCTGTAGATACTCCTGAATAATCATTAGCCATTTTATAATAAACTTGGGCACTTAATGGCAAAAAGTCAGCAATTTTTGTATCCCCGTAAATTGTTCCCATTATTGAATTATCTTTTTTAGACGCAAATGCATTTTTTGTTTCTAAAGCACCTTTTGAATATTGTATTAATGCTGTTGATTTACCAGGTAAGAATCCTAAAAATTTATCAAAATCATAAGCAACTGTAGCTTGTAATCCTGTTCTTGCAAAACCTTGTTCTTTTATATCGTATGCTTCATCTTGAGAATATCTATTTCCGGCTATTTGGAAACTTAAATTTTTAATAGGTTTATATCCTAAATATAACATGTGAGAATATCCTACATCTGTTGCACCAGGTAAATTTGTCCACCAATAACCTTTACCATATAAATATGATAATTCAAACTTTCCTCCGGCTACATCTATATTTTCAATACCAATTCCAGTACCACCATAAGATGGTAAATCAGCATCTATAAGCCAGCTGTTATGCCATACTCCAACACTTCTTCTACCTGCCCACACAGCCATATCAGGTGTATTTTTATTAAATCCTCCTACTTTAGCATACGCATTTGTCATTACAACATCTGATATGTCCATTAATCCATCTTTTGCTTCATTTCCTATTTCTCTTCTTTCAATTGTTGACATAACTTTTATCCAAGTTCCATTTGCATTCATTGCTCTCCAATGGAAATCTAAATTCCAAGAATCTCCTTCATTTGCTAATCTTCCTGTTTGCCAAATGCCAGTTGTAAATGGATTTCCTGAACGTACTTTAAACTGTTTCCCCATTCTGAAATAACCGTCTAATGACATCCCATTTCCTAAATCAATACCATCATGTGGTATACTTTCATAACCACTTCCACTACTACTTCCACTAATATTTGTTGCTCTAATTTCTTCTGCATTAACTAATAAACTCATAGCTGAACTTAAAAAAACAAGTGATAAAATTCCTAACAATTTTCTTTTCATAAATTTAATACCTCCACATTTTTTATATTTTATTCTATTCATATTAAACCTCTACTTTTTTTTATTTCAAAGTTCATTTTTTTTAGATATGTTTCATTTTTTTCTCATATAATCTTATATTTAGCTTATAACACTAGAGATTATATATTTTTTTATATAATAATTGTACTCTTTTAAAAATTAGTGAACCTTTACTTATTCTATTAAAATTATATACTTTATATTGATAACAATCTTAAATAAAAATTATAAACAAAGGAGATTTTTTATGATTAATTTCAAAAATAGTATAAAATTATTTATGCTAACATTAATTTCAGCAACAATATCTATTAGTTCACAAAATATAAATACTAAAAATGCAAATGAAAATTGGATTTTAACGTTTGAAGATAATTTTGACTCAAACAAGTTAGATACTAATAAATGGAATATTCAAACTGGAAATGGATTTTTCGACGGAGACACATATGTTGAAGGATGGGGTAACCGTGAATTAGAATATTATACAAATAGAGATAGTAATTTAAAAATAGAAAATGGAATTTTAAAAATTATTGCTTTAAAAGAAAAATATGAAGGTGTCGCTGGAAATTCTAAAAAAATATTTGATTATACTTCTGCAAAAATTGATACTAAAGGTAATTTTTCACAAAAATATGGTAAATTTGAAATGAGAGCAAAATTACCTACTGGAAAAGGATTATGGCCTGCATTTTGGTTACTTCCACAAGATAATAATTATGGTATTTGGGCAGCTTCTGGTGAAATAGATATTATGGAAGGATGGGGAAGCAAACAAGATAGAGTCGCTGGAACTTTACATTTTGGTAGTACCGCTCCTAATAATACCCATAAAGGTACTGATCATATTTTAAAATCAGGTAGTACAAATGAATTTCATACTTATTCAATAGAGTGGGAACCAGGAGAAATACGTTGGTACATAGATGGTGTTTTATACCAAACACAAAACAATTGGTATTCTAGAGATCTTTCAAAAGCTGATTTTTTCAATGAACCTGCTCCATTTGATAAACCATTTTATGTTATTTTAAATTTAGCTGTTGGTGGATGGTTCGATGGTAATCCTGAATCAAATGCAAATTATTTTCCTCAATCATATGAAATTGATTATGTAAGAGTTTACAAAAAAAATGAATACAAAAAAATAGATAAAACTATTAAAAATGATTCTAAATCTAATACAAGTTTTAATGTAAACCTTATAAAAAATCATGATTTCAAGCAAAAATTAAGTAACTGGACTTTTTTAGAAGGATTTGGTGGAAAAGCTAGTGCTACTTTAGAAAATTTTGAGAACAATAATTTTTTAAAAGTAAATATATTAGAGTCTGGTCAATTTAATTATTCCACTCAATTAATCCAAACTTTAAAATTAGAAGAAAATAACTGGTATAAACTAACATTTGATGCGAAATCTGATTCAAATAGAGAAATCTCTTTGAAAGTTGGTGGAGATGAAGCTAGAAAATGGGTTGCTTATTTCCAAAATAAATTTTTATTAGATGATAAACTTAATACATACAGTGTAATATTTAAAATGAAAGATCCATCTGATGAAAAAGCTAGAGTAGAATTTAATCTAGGATTATCAAAGTCTCCTATTTGGATTTCTAATATTAAATTAGAAAGAATAGAAAATATTGAAGAAAGTAGAATCAATATGCCTAAAGCTCATTTAATTTCTAATGAGCAAATATATAATGGTGAATTCAATGTAGGACAATCACCTTTATCATATTGGAAATACGGTAATGGAGTTAATTCAAGCGATAATGGGATATCGTTTAAAGGTATTTCTTCTATTGAGCAAAATGGGCTTCAACTACACAAAGGAAAATATACTTTAAAATTAAATGGAAATGGAAGTTTTAAAGTTAAAATAAATAATATAATTGAAACTATAAATGTTAAAAACAATAATATAAGTAAACAAATAGAAATAGATAATTCAAATTTAAATTCAAATATCACTATAACTTCTTCAAATGATTCAAAATTGAGTAGTATTTCCCTAAAAAGAAATATTGATTTATCCACTGTAAATTCCTCAGTTTTAGATGATTCATTTAATAATAATACAAGAGGTTGGAAAATTTGGACTGGTAGCTCTTTTGGAGAATCTGGAGTTGGAAACATATTATCTAGTGGTAATTCTTTAACTTTAAATATTTCTGATAAGGGTGATAAAGAATGGTCTGTCCATATATTTAAAGATTTGAAATTAATTCTTGGAGCTAAATATAAAGTTACTATTATAGCTAAAAGTTCATCTCCTAGAAATATTAATTTAGTTGTTGAAAATTCATCTTATCAAAGATCTCTATCAAAAAATATTGAATTAAATAATGAATATAATGAATATACTTTCGAGTTTAGTTCAAGTAGAAATGAAGATGCTGCAATTAAATTATTAGCTGGTAATACTGATAAAAGCTCAAAATCAAATAAAATTGATATTCAAAAAATTAAAATAGAAATAATTAATTAATACAAAAAATTAGGAGGTAAACAACATGTCATTTACAAAAGATTTTTTATGGGGGAGTGCATCTGCTGCTTATCAAATTGAAGGAGCTGCAAATACCCATGGAAAAGGACCTTCCATCTGGGATGAATTTTCTCATATTGAAGGCAATACGTTCAAAAACACAAACGGTGACATTGCAATAGATTTTTACAATAGATTTGAAGAAGATATAGAATTAATGCGTGAAATGAACCTTAAAGCCTATAGATTTTCAATATCATGGCCTAGAATTTTACCTAACGGATATGGACAAATAAACCAAAAAGGAATAGACTTTTATCATAAAGTTATAGAAAAATTACTAGAATGTGGAATAGAACCTATCCTAACTATTTATCATTGGGACTTACCAAAAAAATTGCAAGACGAATATTTAGGATGGGAAGACAGAAAAATAATAGATCATTTTGTTGACTACTGTGAAATTTTATTTAAAGAATATGGAAGCAAAGTTAAATATTGGGTTTCAATTAATGAACAAAATATTTTTACTTCTTTAGGATACTTACAAAAATTACATCCACCAAAAATAAATGATTTTCAAAGATTTTTAAATGCTAACCATAATGCAAATATTGCCAATGCAAGATCTATACAGCTATTTAGAAAAATTGTTCCAAGTTATAATAAAATAGGAGCTAGTTTTGCCTATTCTCCAAAATATGCGAACTCTTCAAATCCTATAGATGTTATTGCTAAAGAAGATGCTCAAGAATTAATGGATTATTTATGGTTAGATGTTTATTGCTTGGGAAGATATTCTAAAATTGCTTTATCATTACTAGAAAAAAAAGGATTTAAAATACCTATTATAGAGGGTGATGAAGAATTATTACTTGATTCTAAACCTGATTTTATTGGGATAAACTATTATCAAACAACTAATATAGAAAGTTTTTATGGTAATTCTAATACTATTTCTCCTTCTAAAAATACGGTAATTTCTTCTGATGACCACGATGAAAAAGAAAATAAAAATGATGATTCTTTAAGAATAATAAAAAATGAGTTTTTAAAACTCACTGATTGGAACTGGACTATAGATCCTATTGGACTTGAAGTTGGTTTAAGAAGATTGTACTCTAGGTATAATTTACCAATTCTAATTTCTGAAAATGGTCTTGGTGCTTTTGATAAATTAGAAAATGACTTGTCTATTAAAGACCATTATAGAATTGATTATTTAAAACAACATATTCAAGCCATTGACCGTGCTATTAATGTTGGAGTTGAGGTAATCGGATACTGCACTTGGTCTTTTCAAGACTTATTCAGCTGGTTAAATGGATATCAAAAAAGATATGGTTTTGTATTTATCGATAGAGATGAAGAATCTGAAAAAGAACTTAAAAGATATAAAAAAAATAGTTTCTATTGGTATAAAAAAGTCATAGAATCTAATGGAAAAAATCTATAAAATAAATTATATAATAACCTAACAAAATTAATAAACCTAACAACTACCTAAAATAAAATCGCCTATTATAATTAGGCGATTTTATTTTTTACCAACCTTTTTTGGCTTTATCATAAAGTTCTAAATATTCTTTTGCCGATTTATCCCAAGAAAAATCTATTTCCATATTCCTTTTTACTAATTTTTCCCATGTCTCAGGCATATCATAGTAAACTCCTTGCGCAACTTTTATTGTAAACAACATATCGTCAGCATTAAAATTTGTAAACGAGAAACCATTTCCTTCATCTGTGAATATATTATATGGTTTTACAGTATCTTTAAGTCCTCCCGTTTCTCTAACTATAGGAATTGTTCCAAATCTCATTGCTATCATTTGGCTTAATCCACAAGGTTCATATCTTGAAGGCATTAAAAACATATCACTTCCAGCATATATTTCATTGGCAAGATTTGGATTGTATCCTAGATACACTTTAAATTTATTAGGATATTTTTTTGATAAATAGTTGTAGTAACTTTCATAAACTTTATCTCCACTACCTAAAATTACTATTTGAATTGCATCATACAATAATAAGTTTTCAATTACAGCTGATACAAGGTCTAATCCTTTTCCTTCAACTAATCTTGTTACTACAGATATTAAAGCTACATCTGATTTTGGAAGTCCCAATTTTTCTTGTAATCTATATTTATTTTCTTTTTTCTTTTTAAGATTATTTTTATTAAACGGTATTACATCTGGATTAGTTTCAGGATTAAATTCATCTACATCTATTCCATTTAAAATTCCATATATTTTTTTATTATTTGTTATCCATTCTAGTCCTTCACTGAAATAAGGATATTTTATTTCTTCTGCATACGTTGGGCTAACAGTATTTACTATATCTGCATACCCTATTCCAATTTCCATAAAATTTAAATCATATCCATCTGTATAATAACCCATTCTTTCAAAAGAATATTTTGAAAATTTACCTTGATACATTAAATTATGTATAGAATAAACTGTTCTTATATCCCAATAAAAAGGATCATAATTATACCTTACATTTAAAAAATATGGAACAGGACCTGTTTGCCAATCATTACAATGTAATATGTCTGGCTGTAAATTTATTTCCTTTAAAAATCTAAGAGCTAATTCTGAAAACATTGCATATTGTACATCTTCATCACTATCTCCATATACATGCCCTCTTTCATATAATGCTTTATTTTCTATAAAATAATAGTTAATTTTCCCGTCTGGGTACCTTACTAAATTAAATACATCTCCGTGACTTTCAAGTCTTGCTATCCATTCAACTTTTTCAAGGTATTTTACTGGTATTTTATCATATTTAGGCATTATTATTGATACTTCATGACCTAACTCTTGCATTTTTTTTGGTAATGCCCCCATTACATCTGCCAGTCCTCCTGTTTTGAAAAATGGTGCTACTTCAGCAGCAAGATAAACTATTTTCAAATTAAATCACCCCTACTCTTTTATTGTCTCTCCACTACGAACAAATTTATTGCCATCATGTAGTTTTACGTTAGTAAATATTCTTACATTTCTTCCAATAATTGAACCATCAGGAATCAGAACACTCTTACCAATTACACTAATTCCTCTTGTAAGTAGATCTGGCTTATCTCTATTAGGTGAATAGTCATCTCCATGTCCTAATACACTATTTTTCCCGACATAAACTTTTTTATCTATTATCATTGTATCTAAATTTGTATTCTCATCTATGTATGTTCCTGAAAAAACAATACTATTTTTAATAGTACAACCTTTTCTTACTGTAACACCTGGGCCTAGAACCGAATTTTCAACTCTTCCTTCAATTTTACAACCATTACATATTAATGAATTTAATACACTTCCTGTTATCCCTATTCTAACAGGAGCTAAATCTTCACTTCTCGTATATATTTTCCAATCATTATCGTATAAATTTATCCCAACTTCTTCAGATTTTTTTATTAAATCAAGGTTAGCATCTAAATATGAATCATAAGTTCCTACATCCATCCAATAGCTATCATAACAATGAACAAATACTTTTCTTTCTTCTTTAATCATTTCAGGTATAACATGTTTTCCAAAGTCTAAGTCTTCTTCTGGCATTTTTTCAAGATATTCTAATAATACATCCGTATCAAAAATGTATATTCCCATTGAAGCTAAGTTACTTTTTGGTTTTTCTGGTTTTTCTTCAAAATTTAATATCTTTTTATTTTTATCTACTTCAAAAATTCCAAATCTACTTGCTTCTTCCACTGGCACTTCTTGAACAGCTATTGTCAATTCTGCTCCACTTTTAATATGGTCCGCCAACATCCATTTATAATTCATTTTATAAATATGGTCCCCAGATAAAATTAACACATATTTAGGTTTTTTCCCTTTAATAAATTCAATGTTCTGTCTTATTGCATCAGCAGTTCCTTGATACCATGCATTTCCACCTGGTTTTTCATGTGGTTGTAGCATAGTTATGCTAGAATCTCTTCTATCAAAATCCCAAGGCTTTCCTGATCCTATATGCTCATTTAGTGATAGTGGCAAATACTGTGTTAATAAAGCCACATCGTAAATTCCAGAATTTGAACAGTTACTTAGCGCGAAATCTATTATTCTAAATTTCCCAGCAAAAGGAACACTTGGTTTAACCCTCTTTTCTGATAAGATATCTAACCTTGAGCCTCTTCCACCTGCTAATATCATAGCTAAAATTTCCATAACGTTACCTCCATATATAGTCTTTACTCTCAATTATACCCCATTTTTTTTAAATAAGGAATAGACAATTAAAAAAAATATAATTTTTTTATATTTGATTATTTTTTTCTTAAAATATTTGTAATTTAAGTATATTAAAATTAATGAAACACATTTGACTATATTAAATTAAATTTCACCTTCAAAAAATTTTATTACATCTAATAAAGTATTAAATTCTTTATAATATAAATTTTTAATTTCATCATTTGGTTTTAACTTATCAGGAATCATTACCGGATACATCCCAGCTCTATGGGCTGCTCTTATTCCATTAAAAGAATCCTCAAATACCATTGATTTTTTTGGGTCTATGTTAGTTTTCTTAGCTCCAGTTAAAAAAACTTCTGGATTAGGTTTGCCGTTTGAAACATGATCAGATGTTATCATATGTGAAAAATATTTATCTATATTTTTACTTTTTGTTAGTTTAATTGCCATATTAAGATTTGCTGAAGTTGCTAGAACTATTTTTTTATCATTTTGTGTTAAATATTCTAAAATTTCTACCGCTCCTGTCATAAGTGGTATATTCCCTATGATAGCCTGTTCTTTTACATAATTTTTTACTTCATAACAATATTTATCAAAGTCAAATTTTTCTCCAAATTCTATCAAGGATAATTCTTTAAAAGTGTCATTAGTTGTTCCTATGGTTTTTTCTATAAATGAATCTTTTAAATCATAACCCATATCTCCTGCTATTTTTCTACCATAATTTATATATATTGTTTCTGTGTCAAATAATAATCCATCCATATCGAATAGAAATAATTCTAGTTCTTTAAATAATTTTTTTCCCATTTTAACACCTCTCTTTTTACTTTTTATCTCCTGGTAATATTGCTATTGATCTATGTGCAACTGCTGTTATAACCTCGTTAAATTGTAATATACCTACACTTAAAAAAATTGCTACTGACAAATGTTCTCCTTGTCGTGCTATTCCTATTTTTCCTCCTACACTAAGTCCATTTATATTAGTTTCTATTTGACTCATTGCCTCTCTAACTGCTCCTATAACGGCTCCGTCATGAACGTGTTCGTCTTGAATAATATTGTTTCTTTTAGCGGCAATTAATGCACTTTCTATGAATTTAAATCTAGAATTTGGCATAGAACCACCCACATCTACTGCTGCTACTTTTACATTTTTCTCTTTGTAAGCTTTCACTAATTCTTTTTCTTCTTCTCGTGAAGATATAGACATTTTTAATGCTATCCTACATATATCAACACTTTTGCTATCTCTAAATTCCATATAACTCCTATCCTATAAGATATTTTATAGCTTCAACATATCCTTCTTTTCCTTTTCCATATATTTGCTTTACACAAGCTGGAGCTATAACTGATATTCTTCTAAATTCTTCTCTTTCGTGTATATTACTTATATGAACTTCTACTGTAGAAATAGATACAGACTTTATTGCATCAAAAATTGCATAACTATAATGAGTATAAGCTCCTGGATTTATGACAATTCCGTCGACTTTGTTATAATAAGCTTTTTGCAATTCATCAATTATTTCTCCTTCACAATTTGATTGAAAAATTTTTATTTCTATATTTTCACTAGAAAAGCTATTTTTTATATATTCACATAAGGAATTATAATTTTCATCTCCATATACACTTTTTTCTCTTATACCCAAAAAATTTAAATTAGGACCATTTATTACTAATATTTTTTTCATAATTACCTCTTTTTTTATTATTTTAGTTAAACTATTTTATTAGTTTGTTTTCTTTCAGAGTGTTATATAGCTTATCAACTACATTAAATAGAGTATCATTATTTTCAATAGTTATATCAGCATATTTTTTATAAAGTTCTATTCTTTCTGAATATAATTTATGAATATTATTTGTGTCTTTTAAAAGTGGTCTATTTTCATGATTTTCTTTAGCAATATCCTCTACTTTTCTACTTAAAAATATTATAATTCCTCTTTTTTTTAATTCTATTATATTTTCTTCTCTTTTAACTACCCCTCCACCTGTAGATATTATAAGTTTTTGTTTATGTGATAATTTTTTTAAATATTTTGTCTCTAAATCTCTAAAGTATTCTTCTCCATTTTTTTCAAAAATATCACTTATTTTTCTTTTTTCTTTTCTCTCTAAGTATTTATCAGTGTCATAATATTCATAATTTATTTTTTGAGATAATAACTTACCTATTGTACTTTTTCCACTAGCAGGCATTCCAATTAAAACAATATTTTTCATGTTTTCTCCTAAAATTATTTTCTTTTAAACTGATTATTTCCTTCACTATAATAATAACCATTATCATTCATTCTTTTTAATAGTTCTTCTTTGTTAACTGATAATGTTTTTACTAAATCATCTAAATCAGAAAATTCATCTCTAAGCTTCATATTTAGCATACTAAGAACTATATTTATATCTCCACTTTGAAAATTAAACATTTCCTCTCTCTTTCTAAATTTTTTAATTTATAAAATTATTTTAACCTCATTTTCATTTTCTTCATTTATATTATTAATTACAATATTATCTTTAGTAAATAATGTATAATACCCGTCAGATTTTTTTTCTAAAAAATCTCCTATTTTAACTCTATCTACACCTAATTCTCCTGTAATTTCAAATATTTCATTATATATTGACTCTAAAAAAGATATGTCAAATATTTTAAACATTTTTTGATTATTTGATATTCTTTCAAATTTCTTTTCTTCCACAATATAATATACTACCGTTTCGTAACCTAAATTTACGCCAAATATTTCGTATCCTATTTTTTTAAGTTCATAACTTATCATAGCATATAAAATATCTACTAATCCTTCTTGGTAATACTTTTCTTTTTTTTCCATATCCTTCCAGTTTATATTCAACTCATTCGGGTTTATATTATTACTTTTAATTAATTTTACAAATGATTTTGTGTATCCCTTTGAATTAAATTTATATGTATAACAATTTGAATATTTTGTTAAATAGTAGTAATAAAAGTCTCCATAAGTATTTATTTTATCTTTTTCAATTTCACTACCATCAAATAAATTTTCTAAAGTTTCCTTTGGATTAATAAAAAAGTCTTTTTTAGCTGATATATATTTTAATAATCCTTCTCCATCAAATATCTCTGAACAAAAATCATCCATTTCATCATATATTGTACTGTTAATCATGTTACTGTTTTCCATTATCTTCTCCTTCTTTTATTAACTCCAATGATTGTTTAAAAAATCTTAAATTAGCAATTTTTTCATATTTAATTAATTTTTTTATAGAATCTTTATCTGAAATACTTAAGCTAGAGCTATTTACATATGATTCAAAACTTCTATCATAATTTTCATAAGCTTTTTCCAATTTTATTAAATCAGATTTTAATTTATTACCTTCTTTTTTTTCTTTTTCTGTTCCTATTGTTATTCTATTATCTAATTCTCTATTTAACTCTTCAAATTCATTTTTTACAATACTTCTCATTTCTTCATTAGACATTTTTATATATTCTTCTTTTGATTTTTTGTCTCCAGAAAAATAAAAATAGTCTATTATAGTATTAACATTGCCCTCTACAGTCTTATTATCTTTTTCACCTTCTAAAATTGTATTCATATTTAACTCAAAAGTTTCAAAAAGATTGTAAGTGTTTACAAACATATAAGAATGCAAATTATCTTTTTCTTGTAAAAAATTATTTAATAAAAGCCTTATTGTTTCTGAATTTACAGATATGTACAAATTATAATTTTCATACATTTTTTTAAATTCTGTTTTTCTTTTTCCTTTTAATCTTTTCATCTCATTTTCATTTATTTTTTTATTTATTTCAAGTTGTCCATATAAAAGATCTGAGTATGTACTTTTTAAAACTTCATTATTTTTTTGATTTTTATCAAAAGTATTTTTATAATATTTATCAAATATATCTTTTTGATTTTTATTCCCTCTATCAATTATTTGTTGATTTGTTTCTGCTATTGATAAAATATTAGTTATCAATATTAATGTTGTTATTATTATCTTTCTTATCATCTGTTCTTCCTTTTTATTATTTATATAGTTTTTTTGATAAATGTTTCTGAATTTCTTCTAATATTTCTGTATCATATTTTTCATCATTCCATATTTCTTCTGATTTTATCCCTTGAGATATTAACATCATTAACCCATTTTCGACTTTTGTCCCTTTTTCTTTGTATCTTTTCATAAGAATTGTTTCTTCTGGATTATATATTATATCTATTAAATTTTTAGTTTCTATGAAGTCCTCATCTCTTAAAGGACACATATTAAATTCTGGATACATCCCTACAGGAGTACAATTAACTATTAAATCTAGACTTTTTAAATTCCTTATTTCTGAATAATGAATTAATCTATCTTTTTGTCTTACTTCAAAAGAATCGTTTTCTACTATTGTTGCAATATATATTTTTTCAGCACAATTATCTACTAATACATTGTAAACTGATTTAGCTGCTCCACCTGTCCCTAAAACTAATACTTTCGTATTTTCAACATTTATATTATTTAACTCTAAAGTTTTCAAAAACCCATAATAATCACTATTGTCTCCAATAAGTTTTCCATCTTTACAAGTTATTGTATTTACTGCACCTATTTTTTTAGCTATGGAAGATACTTCATCTAAATATCTCATAACTTCTATTTTATAAGGAATTGTTACATTTATTCCATCATATTTTCCTTCTCTTAATTCTTTTAGTAATTCAGGGATTTCATCTATTTTTTTTTCAAGAATATCATAAGAAGCTTTCTTATTTGTTAATCCAAAAAATATTTCATGTATTTCTTTAGAAAAACTATGCTTTAATTTTTCACCTAAAAGTCCAAATTTTTTCATTTTTTTATACGATAGTATATTTATTTATATCGTATTCTCCTTTCTTTGATTTTTATTTATTTTTTAATAAATTTATCTCTTTTTGACTCAATTCCCTATATTGACCTAATTCCATATCTTTATCTAATTTTAAATTTCCCATTTCTATTCTTTTTAGATAAATAACTTTATTACCAATTGCTTTAAACATCCTTTTTACTTGATGATATTTACCTTCAGTAATTGTAATATAAGCTTTACTAATGTTTCTATGTCCATTAGATTTATCTATAGGGATTTCACTATTTTCTATTACTTTTACCTTAGCATCTTTTGTTATAAATCCTTCTTCAAGTTTTATTCCATTTTCTAAATCCTCTATATTCTTTTCTGAAACAGGATCTCTAAGTTCCACATAATATTTTTTATCTACATGTTTATTGGGAGATAATAAATTATGTGCTAGCTGCCCATCATTAGTTAAAAGTAATAATCCTTCTGTATCTATATCAAGTCTTCCCACTGGGAATATGCTGTAAGTTTTATATTTTTCCCCTAATAAATCTATTACAGTTTTATGTTCATTATCTTCAGTAGCAGAAATAACTCCATTAGGTTTATTCATCATAATATAAATGAATGGTTTGTAAGATATCTCATTACAGTCATAATGTATTACATCTTTTTCTTCATTTATGTGTTTGCTTCCATCTACTACTATAACATTATTTACTTTTATTTTTCTTTTTTTTAATATTTCTTTTACTTCTTTTCTTGTTCCTATACCTGAATTTGCTAAAAATCTATCCAATCTCATTTTATCACTCATTTTCATTTTTTTTATTAATATATTATAAATTAACCTTAATTTATAAATTATATTTTTAAATTATATATTTTATAATTCCCTAAAATTTGTAAATAATTTGATTTTTCTCTTATTTCCTCTAAAGCTTTTAAAACACATTTATCTTTTATATTACCTTCAAAATCTATATAAAAATAATACTCCCAAGGTTTACTTATTCTCGGTCTAGATTTTAAATTTACCATATTTAAATTGTAATTTGAAAGAATCTGAAGTAACTCCATTAATGCTCCAGATTTATTATCTGTACTTGTTACTATACTTATTTTTTCACTTCCATCAATTATAATATTTTCATTAGATATAATAAAAAATCTTGTGTAATTTTCTTTCTGGTTATTTATATTATCCTTTAATAATTCCAAATTATACATTTCTTTTGTATGTAAATTAGCAATACATGCATTTTCTATATTATTTTCTTCGTGTATATACTTTGCACTAAGAGCTGTATTATTCATTTTTTCTTTTAACCAATTAGGATATTTTTCCAAAAATTCAGAACATTGCATCAATGCCTGCTCATGAGAATAAACCCTTTTTATATTTTCTATTTTACTATTTTTAATTCCTAAAAGATTATGTTCTATTTTATGCTGAACTTCTCCTATTATATGAATATTTTTCTTATTTATAAGATCTATACTATCTCTTACTTCTCCCACAATAGAATTTTCTATAGGAAGTATGGCAATATCAATATTATTATTACTTACTGCTTCCACTAAATCATGATGAGAATTAAAATTAATTATATTATATTCTATTAAATGCTTATCATTAATATTTTTATTGTTTTTTATTAAATTAATTAAAACTTCGTAAGCATAAGAACCTGGAACTCCTGTATACCCAAGTTTTTTCCCATAAAAATCCAAATCATTTACATATTCTTTTGACTCGCCTATTTTAAATTTTTGATACTCCTTACTTGAATCCATTATATCTTTTAATATTATTTCTACATAATGATTTAATTCTTTGTTTTTGACTTTCTGAAGATTTTTTTTAACTACTTCTTTTTCTCTCTCTTCATCAAAAATTTTTTTTCCAGTATTTTTTTTAAACAAAGCTACTTCTTTTACTATATTTAGCCTATCTTCAATTAATTTAACAAGCTCATCATCAATTTCATCTATACGACTTCTTATTTCATTTAGATT
This sequence comes from Leptotrichiaceae bacterium, assembly GCA_018060185.1. GTDB lineage: Bacteria > Fusobacteriota > Fusobacteriia > Fusobacteriales > Leptotrichiaceae > JAGOWQ01. Next base: position 19,495 of record JAGOWQ010000026.1, read on the forward strand.
TAGTTCTTTCATAATTAAATACCTTCTTATAAGTTTAATTTCTTTCATTTCTATATTTTAACATATTCATTAAATTATAACATAATTTAATATAAATTAGTATATTTATAATTTGATTTTTTACTTTATTTTCATTTACTTTTATAAGACAATATGCTAAAATTACATTTAAATATTAAATTATAAAAATTAATAATGGCTATTATTTAAAAATTAATTAAAACTTATTTCAATTATGCCATATTTTATGTCATGTAATAATTTAATCTATAATTAAAATAAAAAAATACAAATTTATAAAGGAGAATTAATAAATGCATAAAAAACCTATTATAGGAATTTCTGGAAGTATAACTGTCGTTGAAAATGGTTTATTTGCAGGATATAAACGTTCTTGCGTAAGTCAAAGTTATGTCGAATCAGTTATAGAAGCTGGAGGTATTCCGTATATTATACCTTTTAATACAGATACATCTGTTACAATTGAACAAATAAAAAATGTAGATGCTCTTATTTTATCAGGGGGACATGATGTTTTCCCATTAATTTATGGAGAAGAGCCAAAAAAATCCCTTGGTCAAACTTTTCCTGAAAGAGATTATTTTGATATTACTCTTATGAAATATGCTATTGAGTTGAATAAGCCTATTCTTGGTATTTGTCGTGGACATCAAATAATAAATGTAGGAAATGGTGGAAGTTTATATCAAGATATATCATACAATAAAGAATTATATGTAAAGCATTCTCAAGAAACTAAATACAATATTCCTACTCATACAATTACTATTGAAGAAGGAAGTTTTTTAGAAGATGTTTATGGGGGGACTAAAGGTGTAGTAAATAGTTTTCATCATCAAATAATTAATAAATTAGCTGATGGATTTAAAGCAACAGCATATAGTAAAGACGGTGGAATAGAGGCTATTGAGAAAATAGATGAAAATCATTTTATTTTAGGAATTCAATGGCATCCTGAAATGATGAATATTTCTGATGAATTTTCAAAAAAGTTATTCCAAAAATTTTTAAATGTTGTTTCAAATAGGTAATTTATCAAGTATAAGTTATGTATAATTTATATATTTAAAATAAAATTTGACTTTTATACTCTTTTAGTATATAATTAATTTACGTTAGTTTTTTAATAGTTAATAACAATAAAGTATTTAAATAATTTTAATTCACATATTATTAGAGATTATGTTAATAAACTAAAGTGTAATCTGCAATATAAATATGTGATTTTTATTTGTAGAAATAATTATATAGGAGGTACCTATTATGTTTAAAGGTACAGTAAAATGGTTTAATTCTGAAAAAGGATTCGGATTTATAACAAGAGATGATGGAGAAGGAGATTTATTTGCTCATTTCTCTCAAATTGAAACAGACGGATTTAAAACTCTTAATGAAGGAGAAAAAGTTAGTTTCAATATTACAAGAGGACCTAAAGGAGATCAAGCATCTAATATAGTTCTATTATAAAATAAAAAGGCTGTTTAATT
>JAGOWQ010000027.1 GCA_018060185.1 Leptotrichiaceae bacterium
CCTGTTAATAATAATAAAAATAGTACTTTCTTTTTCATACATGTTCCGTCCTTTCGATTAGTTAAATTTATATATGTATAGTACTATTTTTTTATTCATTTATCAAATTTATTATTTTTATAATATCAATATGTATTATTTATGTTTATGGTAAAGTTTTTTGATTAAAAATTTTCCCATCATAGATAATATATTTTTTATCTTGCAAAGCTCCTGGATTTAAATATAAAATTCCATCTTTTTCTATTTCCAGTTCTCGATGAGTATGTCCAAATATGCATATATCCACTTCTTCTTCTTTTGCTCTTATTTCTAGTTCATTTAAACTAGATTTCACCCATTGTAGATGACCGTGTGTTAAAAGAACTTTTTTTCCATTTATTTCAAATTTTAGCTCATCTTCTGTTTTTCTATCACTAAAATCTGTATTTCCTCTAACAATTTTAAAAGGAATTTCTTCATAAACAAGTGAAATGTCTAAGGCATCTGTACTATGATCTCCTGCAAAAATAACTAATTCAGGTTTTTCTAATTCCATCACTTCTTGAAAATAATTAAGTCTTGTATGACTATCTGAACAAATTAATACTTTCATATAATGCTCCTTCTATAAAATTTAAAAAAATTATAAATAAAAATTTCTCCTAAATATCTATTTATAAATACTAGATAATTTAGGAGAATTTTTTTATACTATAAATATAGGTTTATCGAGTCCTTCAAGTAATCTTATCCCCAATTTTCCTGTTATTCTTTCTACCATTACAGTGTATCTTAAATCTCCCATTAAAATAAAATCATAGATTTTAGATTCTTCCATAATTACTTTTAAAGGATCTCCTTCTTTTCTTACAATATTATAGTTTTTTCCAAACCTTTCTTTTAGGTCATCATTACTATCTATATTTACTCTTAAAACGTCTATTTTTTGTTCATCAAATATATAAAAGAATGTAAATAAAGTTTTATTTGCATTATAAGCACCATCGTCTAATAAAAGTAATTTTTCCAAATTAAATTCTTTTTTATTTGGAAGTATTATCATTGGTTTAAAATTACTTCTAAGAAGTTCTTTTAAATTTTGAGAAACTTTTTCGTTTTTTACTACAGCAAGTAAATCATATCTTTTTAGTTCTTCAAGAGTTATTTCTACAGTTTCTCCATCTCTTGAAAAGACTTTTGAAAAACTATTTTTAATTTTTTCTTCAATAGCATTATACTTTTTATCTTCTAGTTCCTTATACTCTCTAAAAGCATAACTTGATCCTAAATTTATTCCTACTCCTTCTATAGTAGCAGGAAATATTTCATACTTTAATATATCTTTTACGTACATAGCGTCTATTTCCACTTTATATTTTTTCTTAAATTCTGTGGCAAAATTGACTAACGGTTCTATTTCATTTTCAGAAGTAATTAAAAACAATGCTTTTTTCAACAACATTTACATCACATCCTTTTCCCATTTTTTTAATATATTATACCTTATTTTTTTATAATTGAGATAGATATTTTATATTTTTTCTATTTCTAACTCAGTTTCTTCTGTTATTTTTACAGTAGATGCTACTTTTTCTTCATTTCTTACTTTCATTATTCTTACTCCTGAAGTAGATCTTCCTATTACAGATATTGAATCAACCTTTGTTCTTATTAACGTCCCTTCAGAAGTTATAAGCATTATTTCTGTTTCATTATCTACTATTTTAACATCAACTATTTTCCCAGTCTTATCATTTACTTTTAGGTTTATTATTCCTTTTCCTCCCCTTGTTTGAACTTTATATTCTTTAAGAGAAGTTCTTTTTCCGTACCCTTCATCAGTAATTGTTAACACACTTAATTTATCAAGATCAGTTTCAGGATTTACAATAGCTGCCGAAACTACAAAGTCATCTTTTCTTAGATTTATTCCTTTAACTCCTGCTGCTGTTCTTCCCATGCTTCTAACATCTTCTTCAGAAAATCTTATGGCAAATCCTGCTCTTGTGGCTATAAATACTTCATTTTTTTTCGTTCCACTTGTAAGTCCAACGTAAGTTAACTCATCTTCGCCTTTTAATGTAAGTGCTCTAATTCCATTTTTATTTATGTGGAAAAATAATCTTGCTTCTGTTTTTTTCACAATACCTTTTTTAGTTATAAAGAATAATTCTCTATTATCTTCATCATGGGCACGTACTTTTATTATCGTACTTACTTTTTCATCTTCAGATAGTTTTATAAGATTATTTATTAATTTTCCTCTTGCTTGCTTACCTGTTTCAGGTATCTCGTAGACCTTTATTGCAAATACTTTCCCTTTTGTTGTAAATATTAATAAAGTATCAAGATTTTTAGCTATATACATGTCTTTTATAACATCATCTTCAATAGTGTTTGTAGCATTTACTCCTACTCCACCCCTTCTTTGAGAATGATAAGTATCTATAGCCATTCTTTTTACATATCCCTTATCAGTTAATGTAACAACTACTTCTTCATCTTTAATCAAGTCTTCAATTCCTATTTCAACTCTTGACTCTTTTATTTCTGTTTTTCTTTCATCTCCAAAGTCTTCTTTTAATTTAATAACTTCTTCTTTTATTATTCTATATTTTTTATTATCATCCATTAATATTGATCTCAGTTCTTCTATTAATAACATTAATTCTTTGTATTCTTCTTCTATTTTATTTCTTTCTAGGCCTGTTAATCTTTGTAGTCTCATATCAAGTATAGCTCTTGCCTGTATTTCTGAAAATGCAAATTGAGATATTAATTGATTTCTTGCTTCATTAGCATCTTTAGATCCTCTAATTATTCTAATAACTTCTTCTATATTATCTAATGCTATTTTAAACCCTTCTAATATATGTGCTCTATTTTCAGCTTTATTCAACTCAAATTGAACTCTTCTTGTAATAACAATATATCTATGTTCAAGGTAATTTTCAAGAATTTGTTTTAAATTTAGCACTTTTGGGGCATTTTTTACTAATGCAAGCATTATTATACCGAATGTGTTTTGTAAATCAGTATATTTATAAAGACTATTTAATATTAATTCGCTTTCTTCTCCTTTTTTTAATTCTATAACTACTCTTATTCCATCTCTATCAGATTCGTCTCTTAAGTCAGAAATTCCTGTTATTTTTTTATTTCTAACAAGATCAGCTATCTTTTCTATTAATCTTGCTTTATTTACTTGATAAGGAAGCTCTGTTACTATTATTGATTCTCTTCCTGTTTTTGACGTTTCTATTTTTACTTTTCCTGCTACTCTTATTTTACCTCTTCCTGTTCTATAGGCATCTATTATACCTTGTTTACCATTTATTGTAGCTCCAGTAGGAAAATCAGGTCCTTTTATATATTCCATTAACTCATCTATAGTTATTTCTTTATTATCTATCAATGCAATTATTCCATCACATAATTCAGATAAGTTATGAGGTGGTATATTTGTTGCCATTCCTACTGCAATTCCTGTTGCTCCATTTAATAACATATTTGGAAGTTTTGCAGGAAGAACTATAGGCTCGTCCAAACTTTCATCAAAGTTTTTTCTATAATCTATTGTATCTTTTCCTATATCAGCAAGAAGCTCTTCTGTTATTTTTGACATTCTTGCCTCTGTATATCTCATTGCTGCTGCTTCATCTCCATCTATAGATCCAAAGTTTCCATGACCTTCTACTAATTCATATCTCATATTAAAACTCTGAGCCATTCTTACCATAGCATTATACACAGCCGAATCCCCATGTGGATGGTATTTCCCAAGTACATCTCCTACGATTCTAGCTGATTTTTTGAAAGGGCTTTTGTGAGTCATTCCCATCTCATTCATGGCAAATAATATTCTTCTATGAACTGGTTTTAACCCATCTCTTACATCTGGTAAAGCTCTACTAACAATAACACTCATAGAATAATCCAAATAAGATGCTTTTATCTCATCTTCTATATATATATTAACTTCATTTGACATATTTGTTTCTTTTGTACCTTCAACAATGATTTCTCTATCATCATTTACATCTACTTCTTCTATTTCCTCTATTTCATCATCATCTCTGAAATCATCAGACATTTCTAAACCTCCGAATTGTTTCTTTATTTTTTTACTACAACTTTATTTTTATTTTAATATTTTACTAACATAACACCTAATAATTTTAACTTTAAAGATTAAATATCAAGATTTCTAACATAATTTGCATTTTCTTCTATAAATTGTCTTCTTGGCTCAACTTTATCACCCATTAAAACATTAAACATTTTGTCTGCATAAGAGGCATCTTCCATCGTTACCCTAAGTAATGTTCTTACTTCTGGATCCAATGTTGTGTCCCATAGTTGTTCTGGATTCATTTCTCCTAATCCTTTATATCTTTGAACATTATACTTTCTATTGTCTTTATCTAAAACATTTGCTATTTGTCTTAATTGATCGTCAGAATAAGCGTATTTTATGGCTTTTCCTGCTTGAATTTTATATAACGGTGGTTGCGCTATATAAACATATCCTTCGTTTATTAACTCTCTCAAATGTCTATAAAAGAACGTTAGCATAAGGGTTCTAATATGAGCTCCATCTACATCAGCATCTGTCATTATTACTATTTTATGGTATCTTAATTTTTCAATATTTATATCTTCACCAAATCCTGCCCCAAAAGCTGTAATCATATTTCTTATTTCCTCATTTTCAAGTGCTCTATGAATACCAGATTTTTCAACATTTAATATTTTTCCTCTAAGGGGAAGTATTGCTTGGAATCTCCTATCTCTTCCCATTTTTGCTGATCCTCCTGCAGAGTTTCCTTCTACTATGAATATTTCAGATTCAGAAGGATCCTTTGAAGAACAATCCGCTAATTTACCAGGAAGAGAACCTACTTCTATATTACTTTTTCTCAATACTAATTCTCTTGCTTTTTTCGCAGCTTCTCTTGCCTTTTTTGAAAGTGTCATTTTCTCTATTATTCTATCCGCTTCTTTTGGATAATCTTCTAAATAAATTTTTAAATTATTTCCAACTATAGTGGAAACTATTCCTGTTACTTCACTATTTCCAAGTTTAGTTTTTGTTTGACCTTCAAATTGAGGCTCAGGAATTTTTATACTTATAACACATACAAGTCCTTCTCTTACATCAGAACCTTGAAAAGTACCATCTTTTTCTTTTATTATATTCATTTGTTTTGCTATATCATTTATTGTTCTTGTAAGCGCTGTCCTAAATCCACTAACATGAGTACCTCCTTCGTGAGTATTTATATTATTTACAAAGGAATATACATTTTCTCTTTGGGATATTGTATAAGTCATAGCTATTTCTACTTCTACAAATTTAGCCCCTCTCATCTTTTTAGTAATTGTTCCGTCATCTTCTAAAACTTCAACTTCTTTAGCCTCTTCTACTTTATAAGTATCACTCATATAAATGATGTCTTCTATAACTCTAGATTCATCAGCCATTTCATTTAAAAAGTCTTTTATTCCACCTTCAAATAAAAATTCTTCTCTTTTAACATTTTCTTTACTTCTTTCATCAATCAAAATAATTTTTAAGCCTTTATTTAAATATGCCAATTCTTTTAATCTTGATTCTAGTACAGAAAAATCATATATTATCGTCTCAAATATTTCCTCATCTGCTTTAAATTTTATAGTTGTCCCGTGGGCATCAGAAGGTGCGTCATCTATTTTTATCGCTTCACTTGTAGGTATCCCTCTAGAAAACGTTTGTCTTATTATTTGTCCATCTCTTGTTACTGTAGCTTCAACCCATTCTGAAAGAGCATTAACTACTGAAATCCCAACTCCGTGTAATCCTCCTGATACTTTATAGTTATCATTATCAAACTTTCCTCCAGCATGTAATACTGTCATAACAACTTCAAGGGTTGATTTACCTGTTTTATGCATAGCAACAGGTATTCCTCTCCCATTATCTTGCACTTCTATTATATTTCCTTCTAAAACTTTTACAACTATATTATCACATATACCCGCTAACGCTTCATCCACACTGTTATCTACTATTTCCCAAACTAAATGATGTAACCCTCTTGAAGACGTTGAACCTATGTACATCCCAGGTCTTTTTCTAACTGCTTCCAAGCCTTCTAGTACTGTAATACTCTCTGCTCCATAATTATTTGACATTTTATCCTCCATTATTTTTTACTTTTCAATAATCTTTTTATTGCTCTTCTTATATTGTGTAATTTATCTTTAAAATTATGTAATTTAACATAATAATACATTTTTTCAAATATTTCATCATAAGATTTTTCTTTATATAATTTTGAGTATTCCTTTGAAAAATTTTTAACATAATCTTTATCTTCCATCATTCTTGATACGTTTTTCATTCTAACTTTAAAACTTAATTTATCAAAAAAACTCATTCTATTTAAGTCTATTAAATAATAGCTGTAATCTCCATTTTTTTCTTTTTTTATTAAAATATTTCCTGGAGAATAATCATCAAATTTCACTCCGTTTTCATGTAGTTTAAAAGTATACTCAGCAAATCCTCTTATTATTTTATCTTTATTTTTTTCCAACTCTAGTTCTAATTTTTTTTCAACTTTTTCATTCCAAAAAACTTCGCGACATGTAAAATCATAATTTATATTTTCACTTATGTAAAAACTTCTATTTTCGCCTTCTTCCTTCATATAAATTTCATCAAAATATGCTATAGGCTCTGGAGTCTTTATTCCTTTTTCAAGAAGTTTTATAGCGTAATCGTAAGATCTTTTGGCTTTAGAACCTTTTTTATTAATTTTATAAAACAATTTTACAAAAAATCCTTTTTTCTTAAATTGTTTTATATTTAATTCTTTTTCATAATTTTTTTTCTTTATAGAAACCTTTTTTATTTTATTCCTCTCACCATTAAAAACCATCGTACCTTCATTATTGAAATTTTCTAGTATTTTAATAACTTCTTCTTTGTTATAACCTTCTTTAATTTTATAACTTTCTTTTTTAAACATTTTTTAGCCTCTTTATTTTAAGTTTTGATAACCAATATCCCATTTTATCATATTTTTGTTTTTTTTTCAATTTTTTAAAACAGCTTAAATAGTTATTTTTTCTAGTTTTTTATTAATTGTCATTCCTCTTTTTCTAATTTTTTTAAATATCTTCTTTTTATATTTTTTATTCTTTTTTTTGCTTTTTTTATTATTTCTTTATCTTCAGTATATTCAGAAGCTTTCTCTATAAATTCTATTGCTTCATCAAATTTATGCTGCTTTTCCAATGTAAAAGAAGCGTTTATATAATGGTGTTTATTTTCTGGTTCTATCATTATTAACTTATCACAGACTTTTTTTGCTCTTTCAAAATCTTTTATATAAGAAGCGTATTTCCCTTCTAAATTAAGTGAATCTACCTTTGGAAAGTTACTATTATAATAATTTATTAGAAGAAGTTCCACTTCATCATATCTTTTTTCTTTTATTAAAATATCATAAAAATTTTCATAAACTGTAGAAATAGGTATAAAATCAGAATTTATAGATATATTATAATATTCTATAGTTTTTTCAATATTTTTAATCGAATAATAAGCATCTCCTATTTTCATATATATATAATAGTCTTCAACTATTTTCATATTTTTTAATTTTTTATATAATTTCATGGCCTCATCAAATTTTTTCATTTTAATAAAACATTCTGCTTTATCAAAATATCCATCTGGATTTTCAATATCTATTTCTATAGCCTTATCTATTAATTCGTGTGCTTTTCTAAAATATTTCAAATCCATATAACAAATTCCCATATTTAAATATACGTGATAATTTTTTTCTTTTTCAATATATTTTTCATAATATTTTAAAGCTTTTCTATTTTTCCCCATTTCTTGATATAAATAACCCATTATAAAAATTACTTCTAATTCATTTCCATAATTTTTATATGCTTTTTCACAATATTTAATAGCTATTTCATACTTTTCCACTGAAGAGTATATTTTAGACAGCATAATTAGAGCCCTCTTATTATATTCATCTATCTCTAAAATCGTTTCTAAGTAAACTGTAGCATCATATAAATTATCTTTTTCATAGGATAAAAAAGCTTCTTTCAATAATTCTTCTATTTTCATACTATTTACCTAAAACACTACGCTATTTACTAATTTATCATATTCATCTGCTCTCATTTTAAGAGCTCTATTTGTATATGAAGTTACATAAATATACTTTTTAGTAAATATAAGTGTTCTTTTCCCTTTCTCTTTAGAAGATAAATCAAGTACTTTTCTTTTTTTATGTTCTATTATTTTTTTATTGGATGATTTTAACATAAAATCATTATAATCTATTAATAATTCTATTTCTTCTAAATTAATAAATATATTATTTTCTATATATAAATACATATTTTTTCCTTTTATCTTTTTTTTCTAAAATTTATTTCTCTTTTCAATTTTTTTAAAATTTTATTTCTTTCATTTTGAAAAATAGTATTATCTTCAGTTCCTATTTTATAATCAATGTACATCTTTATTAAAATTTCTAGCTCAATTTTTGCCTCATTCCTTATTTCAGAACTATAATCTTTATTTATTTCTATATCTAAATCCGTTCTTTCACAAAAATATAAAAGTTCAAAATAAGTTCTTTGAGCTAAAATATCTCTAACTCTATAGTAAGTATAATCATCTGTATTAGTCAACAATACTGCTTCTTTTTCCCCTATAAAAGGATTTTCTTTTATTATTTTTTTCATAAATTCAATTTTTTTGTTTTCTTCTTTTTCATAACACTCAAAACAAATTTTTTCATTTTTTCCTGGATAATAAATTGTTCCACATTTATCACACATTTTATATTTTTTTGTAAGTAAATACTTATCTTTTTTCTTTCTGTTTATAGCTATTTCTTTTAATTTTTCAGAAAATTCTTTATATTTTTCATCAATTTTATTAATGCTATTTTCTATTTCAAATATTTCTTCAGAAGAAATTTTAATATTATTAAATTCCTTTTCTTCTTTTAATATTATTTCATCTAAATCTTGTTCAATATCCTCATCTTCATCGTTTCTTATTTTTTCATTTTTAACTAACTCCTCGGTTATGTTTCTTCTTATACTTTTATTTATTTTTAATATTTCTAACTTGTTTATATATTTTTTTTCTAAAAATTCATTAGATTTATTTATAATAACATTTTGATATGTAATTATACTATGATAAATAGAAGGATCACTCACATTAACAGTTAAAATACCATTTTTTAACCATTTAAGGTCTGTATTTTCTCCTATTGTCTTTCCTGTTATTTCTATCCAATTTTCTTTTAATTTCCATAAAATATAGCTTTCATTTTTAAAAATTTTTTTATTTTCTAATATTTTCAAAACTATATTTTTTGTACTTTTAAAATTTTTCATCATTCTAATATCACTTTTCCTTTATCAATAATTATTTTTTTTCCTTTTATATTTAAATCTTCCGTAGAAGTTATAAAACATTGTATTTTTTTATTTATAAAATAATCAAGTATACTTTTTTTTCTAATTTCATCAAAGTAAGAAGATACGTCATCCATTATGAATATTGGATATTCATTTTTTTCTTTAACTAGTATATCAATTTCAGAAATTTTTAAAGAAAAAATTATTGATTTTTTTTCACCTTGAGATGAATATGACTTGGCATTTTTATCATTTAACTTAAATATAAAATCATCTTTTTGAGGACCTAATAAGCTATAACCCAACATTTTTTCTCTTTCTTTTTTTCTTTTACATTGATCTATAAATTTATTTTTTAATTCTTCTCTAGATTTTTTATCTATATCTCCAAGAAAACATTCATATTTTAGCTTTAATTCTGATTTTGGATCAAATAATTTTCTATAATTTAAATTAAGTAATATAGATATATTTTTTATAAATTCTCTCCGATAAATGATTATATTTGTTCCTTCTTCTATAAATTTTTCATTATATATTTCATAAATTTCTTCTGTCTCTTTTTTTTCCTTTATTAATTTATTTCGTATCTTTAATATTTTTTCAAACTCTACAATTGACCTTAAATATTCTTTTTTTGCTTGAGAAATTTCATAATTAAAGAAATTTCTTCTAACTCCTGGATTTCCAACAATTAATTCCAAATCTTCAGGAATAAATGATATTATACTTATTAAACCCACATAATCTATGTATTTATTTTTATTTCTATTAATATAAAAATCTTTTTTATCTTCATTTACATCTATAGCTACTGTCTTTTCATCGTTGTTTTTATTTGTATATTTTCCAAATACTATTACTCTATTACTGTTGTACCTTAAGACTTCTCTCGTTTTTTTTGTTCTAAAACTTTTTCCTGTTGCTAAAAAATGAACAGCTTCAATGAATGATGTCTTTCCCTGTCCATTTTTCCCATATATTAAATTGAAATTTTTGTCTAAATCAATTTTTTTGTCTTCAAGACCTCTGAAATTACTGTAACTTAATTGGTTTAAATACATATATTTTCCCTTTATAAAATATTATTTTACTTCTACTTTTATTTTTTCATTATTAAACTCAACAATATCTCCAGAATATATTTTTTTTCCACGTCTTTTTTCTACTTCACCATTTACTTTAACCAATCCGTCTAGTATATGCATTTTTGATTCTACTCCAGAACCAGTAAAATTTGCCCATTTTAAAAGTTGGTCTAATTTTATAAATTCTGTATTTATTTCTATTATTTCTATTTCCTCTATTTCTTCTTTATCAACCATTTTATCTCTCTCCCAAATATTTAATTATTGAGTTATTCTTTGTTTCATCCTTTCAATTTCATTTTTGAAAATAGCTTCATCTTCTATTTTTCCTTCTATTTTTCTAATACTACTTATAACAGTGCTGTGGTCTCTTCCTCCAAATAATCCACCTATAGTAGTTAAATTCAGATCAAGAATATCTTTTAAAAGGTACATGGCTATTTGTCTAGCATTAACTATATCTGCTTGTTTTTTCTTAGATTTCATATCAGAAATCTCTATACTATACTCTATAGAAACAATATCTATTATTTTTTCAGCCGTTATTCTAGCTTTTTGACTCTTCATTCTATTAGATAATTCAATCTGAGTTTGTTGTAAAGTTACTTTTTCATTTAGTAAATTAGCTCTTGCTATTAGAGTCGTCAAAACTCCTTCTAACTCTCTTACATTTGAGCTTACTGTATCTGCTATATATTCTAATATACTTTTTTCTATAACTATATTATTTTCTTGAGAAAAATTTTGAAGTATTGCCATTCTAGTCTCATAACCAGGTCTTTGCATCTCCAAAGAAAAACCTTGAACAAATCTTGTTTCTAGTCTTTCTGATAAATTTTTTATATCCTTAGGATATCTATCACTTATCATTATTATTTGTTTTCCTGAATCTTGCAATTTATTGAAAGTATGGAAAAATTCTTCTTGAACTTTTCCTTCCCCTTGAGCAAATATTTTTTCAAAAAATTGAATATCATCTAATAAAAGAACATCTAAATTTCTAAAACTATCTCTAAATTCTTCTATTCTATGTTCTCTCAAAACTTTGTAGTACTCATTAGAAAATTCTTCAGATGTAATATAATAAATTCTTTTATCTGGTCTTCTTTCCAATATGGCATTTCCTACTCCTTGCATTAAATGGGTCTTTCCTAGTCCCGAACTTCCATATATAAATAGTGGATTATAAGCAGGTTCATCTCTTTCAGATACAGAATTAACCACGGCTACACAAGCTTCAAAAGCTAGCTTACTATTATCTCCTATAACAAAATTATCAAGTCTATTTTTAGGATTAAGACCTGTTTTTATTTTATTTTTATATTCTTGTATTCTATAAGTTTCTGAATAAATAGGTTCAGCAACTTTTAATAATTCAAAAATGACATCTATACTTTCGTCATTTAAAATTTCTCCAGAATCTTCTATTTTCTTTTTATATTTTTCAATTCCCGCTTTTACAAGTTGATTTTTACAAACTAATGTCAATGTATTATCAGAAAATTCTGACGCCTCAACATTTTTAAAAAACATATTAAATTCATTATCATTAACACTCGCTTCACATATTTTTTGAATTTTTTTCCATAACTTTGAGGCTTTTTCTTCCATTTATTTAACTCCTTGCTTTTTTTCTTTAATAATATGAATATTAACATAAAAGAAATAAATAATCAAGAATATCAAACTAAAACACAATTTGATTTTTCCACAAAAAACAAACATATTTACAATAGATTTTAATTTATAAAAAATAACTTTTCCACAAATCCACATAATTTTCCACAATTTCAAAAATATAGAATTTTTCAATATAAAATTTTTTTTTCCACATTCCACATTTTTTTGTTATTAATTTGTTATCCTGATGTTGTTTACTTTTTCTCCACATTCTTTAAAATTCTATCAACATACTTTTCAAGTAAAAAAATCAGTAAATTAAAGGCATCACACAAACAAACACTATATAATAATAATAATAATAAATAAAGTAATATTATATTATTATTTAAATAAAAAATATACCAACAAACAAAATATAAAATATTCCTTGACTTTTATATAAAATTTGTATATTATATGATGTACGAACTTACCAAATAAAAAGATATTTTTATTAAATAAAAAATTTAGAAAGGAATTAATAATGACTAAAAGAACATACCAACCAAATAAAAGAAAAAGAAAAAAAGATCATGGATTTAGATCTAGAATGAAAACTAAAAGTGGAAGAAATGTTTTAAAAAGAAGAAGAGATAAAGGAAGAGTTAAATTATCAGCATAACCCGGTGAATAAAACTATACACCGGGTTTTTAGCAACATCTCATTTCAAATAGTAAAGAGTGGAAATTATGAAAATTGATAAAATTAAAAATAATAAAGATTTCACTTCAATATACAATAATTCAAAAAAAGTATACACAAGGTATGCAATTATTTTTATATCAGAAAATAAAAATAAAAAACAAAGATTTGGTTTTGTAGCAAGTAAAAAAACAGGAAATTCAGTAAAAAGAAATAGAATAAAAAGGCTTTTTAAAGAATTTGTAAGAAATAATATTGAAAAATTTAAAAATAACTCAGATTATATTTTTGTTGGAAAAGCTATATTAAAAGATAATATAGCAAATTTGACTTACAAAGATTTTGAAAAAGACCTAAATAAGGGTATAATAAAAGGATAGAAAAATGAAAAATATTTTAATATTTTTAATAAATTTATATCAGAAATTTTTTTCAGGAAAATTGGGTAGATTATGTAGATTTTATCCAACTTGTTCTGAATATTCAAAACAAGCTATAATAAAATATGGAGTTATAAAAGGCTTATTTTTAAGTTTAAAAAGAATATCTAAATGTCACCCTTTCAACAAAGGAGGAAATGACCCATTAAAATAAAATAAAATATAATAAAACATATACGGAGGAAAAATGTTTAGAATACGAATATTAGAAACACTAGCTGTTGATGTGTTAAAGTTTATAAATGGAGTTGTAGGAAATTATGGAATAGCTATAATAATTGTAACTATATTAATGAGAGTAGTAATTTTTCCGTTAACTCTAAAACAAGAAAAATCAATGAAAAAAATGAGAGACTTTCAACCAGAAGTAGATAAATTAAAAGAAAAATATAAAGATAACGCTCAAAAACAAAACGAAGAAATCATGAAACTTTATAAAGAAAATAATATAAATCCTATGGGGGGATGTTTACCAATATTAATACAAATGCCTATTTTTGTTGCTTTATATTATGCTTTTAGTGGTTCAGCAATACCTAATGATGCTACTTTTTTATGGTTTAACTTAAAAAGACCAGATGAATTTTACAAAATAGGAACTTTTGCTATAAATTTATTACCAGTTCTAAATACAATTGTTACTTATTTTCAACAAAAAATAATGTCTGATACTACAAAGGGTCAAGAAACAAATAATACTATGCAATCAATGTTATATATGATGCCTTTAATGATGTTATTTTTATTTTATAGAATGCCTTCAGGAGTTACATTATATTACTTAATTTCAGGACTTTTATCAGTTATACAGCAATATATAATATTAAAAGGGAGAAGTAACAATGGATAAAATAGTATTAAAAGCTCAAAATAGAGATGAATTAGATAAAATGATAAAAAGATCCATAACATTAAATGATAACGAATCAATAAATATTAAAGTTTTAAAAGAACCTAAAAAAATTTTATTTTTCAATATAAAAGGAATTTATGAAATAGATATTTTAAAAAATGATAATCAATCTAGAGAAAGAGTTAAAAAAACTAACTTTGAAAAGCAAAATAAGAATAAAAACTTTGAAAATAAAAAAGAAAATAATAAATTTAATAAAAAGAATGAAAATGTTAAAGACGAAAATATAAAAAATAATTTTTCTGAAAGAACAAGTAAAAAAGAAAAAGTAGAAATAATTAATAAAAAAAGCAATCAAAAAGAAATAAAACAACCAGAAACTAATAAAACAGAAGATCAAAATTATTATAAAATAAGAGCATTTATGAAAGAATTTATAGTAAATTCAAAATTAGATTTAACAATAGTTAAGATAGAAAAAATATCAGATAGATACGTAGTTAATGTTGATGGTAAAGATATAAGATATTTAATAGGAGAAAAAGGAAGTACTTTAAATAGTGTAGAATATTTATTAAGTTCAGTAAAAGAATTTAAAAATATAAAAGTGGTAATAGATTCAAATAACTACAAAGAGAAAAGAGAAGAATCTCTTAGAGATTTAGCAAGAAAAAAAGGTAAAAAAGTTTTAGAGACAGGAAGAAATATAAAGTTAAATCCTATGTCAGCAAGAGAAAGAAAAATAATACATGAAGAAATTTCATATATTAATGGATTAAAAACAGAAAGTATTGGAGAAGATCCAAAAAGATATTTAGTAATAAAAAGAACTAAAGAGTAATATAAAAATTAAAAATGAGGTATAACGATGTTATTTGACACAATTGCGGCTATTTCTACTCCGAGAGGAGAAGGAGGAATAGGGATAATAAGAATATCTGGGGATAAATCATTTGAAATTTTAGATAAAATATTTAAGAAAAAAAACCCAAATCATTATTTGGGTTTTTATAAATTTAATTATGGATTTATTATTGATAATGATAAAATAGTCGATGAAGTAATGATAGTAAGAATGAGAGCCCCTAAAACATACACATGTGAAGATGTTGTCGAAATTAATTGCCATGGTGGATATTTTGTCTCAGAAAAAGTTTTGGAAATAGTCCTGAAAAATGGAGCAAGACATGCAGAAGCAGGTGAATTTACTAAAAGAGCTTTTATGAATGGAAGAATAGATTTATCCCAAGCTGAAGCTGTTATGGATTTGATTAGTGGAAAAACAGAAAAAAGTATATCAATTTCTATGGATCAATTAAGAGGGGATTTGAAAGAAAAAATAAAAGAATTTAAAAAATCTCTTTTAGATGTTACAGCTCATGTTAATGTAGTACTAGATTATCCTGAAGAAGGAATAGATGATCCTCTTCCTTTAAATTTAAGAAAAAACCTTGAAAATATATATGAAGAAGCAAATATATTAATAGAATCTTACGATAAAGGAAAGAAAATAAAAGAAGGTATAAAAACAGTTATAGTAGGAAAAACAAATGTAGGTAAATCAACTATTTTAAATTCTTTATTAAAAGAAGAAAGAGCTATAGTTACTAATATACCGGGAACAACAAGAGATGTAATAGAAGAAATAATAAATATAAAAGGAATTCCTCTAATTCTTGTTGATACGGCAGGAATTAGAGAAACAGAAGATATAGTAGAAAATATAGGAGTAAAAAAATCAAAACAACTTATAGAAAAGTCTGATTTGGTTTTACTTGTTCTTGATTCTTCCAGAGAAATTGAAAATGAAGATAAAGAAGTCATAGAAAAAATAGTAGAAAATGATAAAAAAGTTATTATATTATTAAATAAAATAGATTTAGATAAAAAAATAGATTTAAGTAAATATAATTTTCCTAATGTAGTTGAAATATCAGCTAAAGAAAATATAGGTATTGAAAATATAGAAGAAAAAATATATTCTTATATTATAGAAGAAAAAGTTGAAAATTTTTCTGAAAAATTAATAATAACTAATATAAGACATAAAACCGCACTAGAAAAAGCAAAAGATTCTATAAAAAATATATTTGAGACAATAGATAATGGGATGCCTATGGATTTGATTTCTGTTGATTTAAAAGAAGCTTTAGATAATTTATCAGAAATAACAGGTGAAATTTCTTCTGAAGATATATTAGATCACGTTTTTGGAAATTTCTGTGTAGGAAAATAATGTTTATTAAAAATAATATTTATTTTATAAACGAAAGGAGTAAATCATGAAAAAAATAGTTATAGCAAACAATAAAGGAGGAGTTGCAAAAACCACAACAGTGTATAATTTATCCTCATATTTTGCTAAAAAAGGAAAAAAAGTTTTAGTTGTAGATTGTGATCCTCAAGGAAATTTGACAGATGCTTTAGGTGTAGATCCTAATGAAGTTGAAAGTACTATTTTTGATGCGCTAAATACAAAAAATATAAGAAATTCCATGATAAAACTACCTCAAGCAGATAATTTTTATTTAATTCCAAGTAATTTAGAAAGTGAAAGAGTAAATACGGCTCTTGTTTCACAAATAAGTAGAGAGACTATATTAAAAAAAATATTAGAAGAAGTTGAAGATGAATTTGATATATGTATGATAGATACATCTCCTTCATTATCTTTGCTAACAATTAATGCCATAGTTGCAGCCGATAGCATTTATATAACTTTAAAAGCAGGGTATTTTGAATTAAGAGGTGCAGGACTTTTAATTTCTACCATTAATGAAATAAAAAAGGATTTAAATAATAAATTAGAAATTAAGGGTCTTATTTTAACTCAATATGATACAAGAACAAGTTTATCAAGAGATTCTAAAGAACAGCTTGAAATGTACTTCAGTAGCACAATAATGTCAAATGTAATAAGACAAAATGTAGACTTAGCAAAAGCTCCTGCTCACGCACAAGATATTTTCACTTACGCCCCTTATTCTTATGGTGCGAAAGATTATGAATTTTTAGCAAATGAAATATTTGAGAGAGAAGGAGAAAAATGGTAAAAAAATCTAAAAATATATTCGAAGCGAGAAATCCTTTTTCAAATTTATCTACTGAGAAAACAAAAAAATTTGTAAAACAATTTGAAGAAAATGAAAGTGTTGAAAAAGAAGTATTAAAAATAAAAGGAACAAGAGTAACTTCGATAACAGAAGAAACAATTAATAAAATAGATTTTGAAGACAGAGAGTTTATTAATAGAGAAATTACTTATGATAAAATACTTGAAACAGAAGCAATAAAAAATCTATCTTTATCAATTAATGAAATAGGAATAATAAATCCAGTGTATGTAATAGAAAAAGAAAATGGAAACTATAAATATAAAATATTATCTGGTTTTAGAAGATTATCTGCTGTTTCTTATGGGTATAAAAATATAGAAAATTTTTCTATTTCAGGTACAAATAATTTGATTATTATCCCTAAAGAAACAAGTTATGAAATTTTAGATAAAATATCACTTCATGAAAATACTTTAAGAGAAGATTTAACAATACTTGAACTTTCGATGAAAATATGGAGAGAAAGCAGAAGTAAAAATAAAAAATCAGAACAAATTGCTGAAGAGTATGGGATATCTAGGAGAACAGTTGCTAGATACTTGAGAGTAGAAAAGTATCCTGAAGAGCTAATAGAAAAACTTGAAGAAATAAAAAATATACGAAAAGCAGACACTATATTTAACTATTTGAATCAAGTTAAATTCAAAAATACAAAAGAAAATATAGAAAGACTTTCAAAAATGGAAATTTCTGAGATAGAAAGAGAAATAAAAAAATTAAAAAATAGTAATATAGTTGATGATAGAATATTAATAAAAAAAGGGAAAAAATCAACTTCTTTTGAAATATTAGGAAAACTTACTGATGATGAAATAGAATTAATAAAAGGAATTTTATATAAGAAGTTATATTAAATTAATAGTCTAAGTTATTAAAATTTATTATATAAAAAAATAGTAATAGTAAATTATAAATAGGTTGAAAAGGTATTATTTAGAGAGGAACAAAATGAAAAAAAATTATGATGTAATTATTGTTGGAGCAGGTCATGCGGGAGTAGAAGCAGCTTTGGCTTCAGCAAGACAAGGACTAAAAACAGCATTATTTACAATATATTTGGATAGTATATCTATGATGTCTTGTAATCCCTCAGTAGGTGGTCCGGGGAAAAGTCATTTGGTATCTGAGCTTGGAATGTTAGGTGGAGAAATGGCAAGACACATAGATAACTATAATTTACAATTGAAAAATCTTAATCATACAAAAGGACTTGCTTCAAGAATAACTAGAGCACAAGCTGACAAGTATTGGTATAGAATTAAAATGAGGGAAATTTTAGAAAGACAAAAGAATATTTATATAGTTCAAGGAATGGTTACAGATCTTATAGTTGAAAATGGAATCATTAGAGGAGTAGAGGATAAATTTGGAGTAAAATATGGCGCAAAAGCTGTTATATTATGTACTGGTACGTTTTTAAAAGGTGAATTTATAATGGGAAATGTAAAATACTCAGCTGGTCGTCAAGGAGAACCTTCAAGTCTTGAATTAACAGAAGCATTAAAAAAAAATGGATTTGAATTAGATAGATATCAAACAGCTACTCCTCCAAGGATAGACAAAAGAACTATTGATTTTTCTAGAACAGAAGAATTAAAAGGTGAAGATAATCCTAGATATTTTTCATATGAAACAAATAAAAAATATAATCCTACATTACCTACATGGTTAACTTTTACTACTGAAAAGACAATAGAAGTAGGAAAAGAGATGTTGAAATATTCTCCAATAGTTACGGGAATAGTAAGTACAAAAGGACCCAGACACTGTCCGTCATTGGATAGAAAGATTATGAATTTTCCAGAAAAAACAAATCATCAAATTTTTTTAGAGCAAGAATCTATAGAATCAAATGAAATTTATGTAAATGGATTTACTTCTGCAATGCCCCCTTTTGCTCAAGATAAAATGCTAAAAACGATAACAGGTCTTGAAAATGCTAAAATATTAAGGTATGGTTATGCAGTTGAATATGATTTTATACCTGCTCACCAGTTAAAATTAACATTAGAATCAAAAATAGTAAAAGGACTATATACTGCTGGAACAATTAATGGAACGAGTGGATATGAAGAAGCAGCTTGCCAAGGATTTATTGCTGGAGTAAATGCATCAAGACAAATACTTAGAAAAAAAGAAATAATAATAGATAGAAGTGAAGGGTATATAGGGGTTTTAATAGACGATATCATAAATAAAAACCCCCCTGAACCATATAGAGTACTTCCTTCAAGGGCTGAGTATAGACTTACACTTAGACAAGATAATGTATTTATAAGACTTTTAGAAAAGTCTGAAGAAATAGGATTGATTTCAAATGAAAAATTAAATGAGTTAAAAAATACAAAAAAAGAAATAGAATTAGAAATAGAAAGATTAAAGTCAATAAAAGTTTATCCTACAAAAGAAACAAATGATAAGTTAGAAAATTTAGGTAGAGAATATTCTGAAAAAAATAGTGAAAAATATAATGGTAATACAACTAATAATCCTGTATCAGCATTTGAATTTTTATCCAGAAAAGAAATTAGCTATGATAATTTATCTCAATTTATAGAAACGTCAAATATTAGTTCTTTAGCAAAAGAACAAGTGGAAATAAATGCTAAATATGATATTTTTATTCAAAGAGAAAAATATCAAATTGAGAAATTTAAAAAACTAGAAGAAAAAAAAATCCCCAAAAATATTGATTATGAATCAATAAAGGGATTAAGTAATATTGCAATATCAGGACTTTCTTATGGTAAACCAAGTACAATAGGTCAAGCAAGTAGAATTAGTGGAGTTACTTATAATGATATTTCTTTGTTAATTATTTTTCTAAAAAAATGATTTTTTTTAGAAAAAGGCAAATACATCAAGTACATAATAAATAACATGGTACTTACAAGAATAATTCTATATAACCAAAAGGGTTTTATAAAACTTACTATCGGTGCAATGTAGTCATTTAAAAACATTGCATTTATTTTGTCTATTTTGAAAATATAATTGTA
Organism: Leptotrichiaceae bacterium; assembly: GCA_018060185.1. Taxonomy (GTDB): domain Bacteria; phylum Fusobacteriota; class Fusobacteriia; order Fusobacteriales; family Leptotrichiaceae; genus JAGOWQ01. Next base: position 20,237 of record JAGOWQ010000027.1, read on the forward strand.
AATAGCTGCATATAAAAACATACATAGTAAAATAATGCAGGAATTTTTAAAACCTTTAAAAGTTATTATAGCTTTTAAATAATAAAATCCATAAATTACAGCAACAAACTCTAATGCGTGTGTAATCATAAAAATATATACATAAGTAGGGTTATAATAATAATTAACTCCTGGTAAAATTAATGCAAAAATAGCTCCAAAACTTAAAAAATAAGTTATATTAAATAAAATTTCTTTTTTAAATATAAGATACAATCCAGAAAAAACAACCGCAAAATTGCACAAATGTACTAAAGTTACATTTGTTAAAGGCTCATATTGATAGATAACTCTGTATACAGAATCTAAAATTTTAAATGATAAAATTAAAAATCCTAAAAAGGTTCCATACATTTTAAAATTAAGAGTAATGTTTAGTTTTTTCAAAATTTTAGGTAACAATAATAATAATATTGAAAAAATTATAGATACAATAAAAGTATAAAAATGAATTTCACTAAAATAAGAAAAAAATTTGATTTCTGTATTCATTTATTATTTTCCTCCAAAAAATAGTTGATATATTGAATTTTTATAACATTATATCATCAAAAAAAAAAAAAAACTACTAAATTTAAATGGTTTATATCAGAAAAATATTATGAAATCACTTTAAGTTTTTGTTATAATATAATAT
>JAGOWQ010000058.1 GCA_018060185.1 Leptotrichiaceae bacterium
CCATAAAGATATATTTTCTAATTCTGTATATTTTTTTGAAATTTCAGAATTCAATTGATTTTTCTTTGAACCTAGATCTCTTAATTTAAAATAAGTGTCTTTCCAATTATATGCTTCGATTTTTTTAGCTAATTCTTCAAAAGTGTAATTATCATTTCCTTTCATAATTGCCTTTAAACCTTTTTCAGAAACATGATACTTTTTTACAAGTGAAATAGCGTTACTAACTCCATTAATTCGTTCTTCTACTCTTGCTAACTCTTCGTTATTAATAATTTTTTTAATGAAAGTTTTTTCTTGATTTTCACTAGATTCATCAAATTCAACATTTACAAAACTTACTTCTTTAAACTTTTGAAGATTTTTTAAAATTTTACCTCTTTGTGATTCGAAAGCAATTAAATTAAATTTTGTCATTTTAACTATTGCCATTATTTCACAATCCTCTCTTCTAATAATTTTACAACTCCGTCTATTTTATTATCGCTAATATTCAAAATTTCGTTTATACGGGCTTCTTCTTCTTTCAGGAGAACATTTACAGCTTTATCAGCTTCTTCTTTTGTTTTTTTCTTAAGTTGTTCTAAATCATTTTGGATATCAGATATTACCTTATTGCTGTCTTCTTTTATTTTCTGATCTACATCTTTAATAATTTTTTTTGCTTTTTCATTTGCTTCATTCAAAATTTCCTCAGCTTTTTTTTCTGATTCTTCTATCTTTTTTAAAATCTCTTCTGCCAAGACTATCCCTCCTTCTATTAAAATTATCTTTCATATTATACCACATTTAATGTGTTTTGTTAAAAAATTTTGAAAATAAAATTAAAAATGACCCATAAGTCATTTTTAATTTTATCATTTTTTATAAATTATGTCAAATTTTTTTTTAATATTTTTTTTAATATTTACTAATATTTAAACATAATTTTTATTTACTAAGCTTTACATATTCTATATCATTATTATGAACGAATCCTAATTCTTTAGACTTTTTTTCAACTTGTTTTAAATCAAAATTTGATATATAAGTATTTTCAAGTGTTTCAACTTCAAGCTTAATTTCACTCAATTTTTTATCCACTTTATCTTTTTTCTGAATTAAATCAGAAACTTCATAAGTCATCCACATTTTAGTCATAGTAGCAATTAATAAAACTGTTATATAAAATATGGCTCTTGCAACTTTCATTTTGTCTACTCCTACTACTTTTTTCTTTTTTCTATATAATCTTTTAACTTCCTGAGTTCTTCTGGGCGTTACTATTATACCATTATTTTGAAAATTATCATACTTTTTTATTGTATTTATTTTAACTGTGGGATATTCCATCATTTGTATTTTTCTTTTCTTAGTAGAATTATTATTCATATTCTAACTCCTTTTAAATATTCTCAACTTAGCTGAATGAGCTCTATTATTTCTATTCAATTCTTCTAATTTAGATATAATTGGTTTTTTAGTTGCTACTTTACCTAAACTTTTTTTATTACACACACATATTGGTATATCTGACGGGCATGTACAAGGATTTTCGTAATTTCTAAATTTCTCTTTAACCATTCTATCTTCCAAAGAATGAAAAGTTATCACTAATAATTTACCACCTGGATTTAGTAAATTTAGTGATTTATCTAAAGCTTCTTCTAAAACTTCAAGTTCTTTATTAACAAAGATTCTTATAGCTTGAAAAGTTCTTTTTGACGGATGTTTTTTCATGCTCTTTCCAATAGACTTTATTACTATATCTGATAATTCTATTGTAGTTTCTATTGGTTTATTTTTTCTATATTCAATGATATTTTTAGCTATTTTTCTTGATTTAGGTTCTTCCCCGTATTTGTAAATAATATCTGCTATTTCTTTTTCTGAAAATTTATTTATTACATCGTACGCACTTATTTCTAAATCTTTATTCATCCTCATATCGAGTTTTGCTTCATATTTATATGAAAAACCTCTTTTAATATTATCTAATTGATTAGAAGAAACACCTATATCCATTAATATTCTATCCACCTTATTAAACCCTGCAAAATATATTACAGTATCTAAATTTCTAAAATTTTCTTTAAAAATTTGGATTTTAGAACTATATTTTTCTAATTTATTTTTTGAAAATTCTATTGCTTCATCATCTTGATCAATAGCAATGACTTTAGAATTTTCTGTAGAATTTTTTAAAATTCCTTCTGTATGTCCACCACCACCTAAAGTACAATCAACGTAAACTAAATCTTTAGTACATATTATATTTTCCATCACTTCATCAAATAACACTGGTTTATGATATTCCACTTTAAGCTCCTTTTCACACATTAAAATTCTATTTCATCAACTATATCTTCTATAATTCCATTTTTTTCGCTAATATATTCTTTCCATTTTTCTTCTGCCCATATTTCTATATGATCATTACTTCCAGTTACTATAGCGTCTTTATTTATATTGGCGTGTTTTATTAATGATGCTGGTAAATTTACTCTTCCTTGATTATCAAGAACTAATTTTGTGGCAGCTGATAATATAAAACGCTGATAATCCCTGTGATTTCTTTTAGTCAAGTTAAGCTTTTTAAGCCTTTTTTCAACTATTTCCTCTTCCCATATGTTTTTTGGAAAAAGATCTATACAATTGTCTAATCCTCTAGTAATAACAAATTCAACTTCTGATAAGTCTTCCCTAAATTTTATGGGTAACATGAATCTTCCTTTGTTATCTACTTTACAGGAAAATTCTCCCATAAACATAAATAGTCACCTAACCTCTTAAAATCTCATTAAATTTCATAATCTTCTAATTTTTAATAACCTATATTTTAATAACCCATTAACTTTTCCTAATTTCATAACCTATTTAATACCTATATTTACAAGATGTTCATTCTAACATTCATTTTATAAAATCAGCTTTCTTTTATTTTCCATATTTTACCACTTTTTACCATTTTTTACCACTTAATATAATATACAACCTTTTTTTCAATTTTTCAACTACTTTTTTCCTATTTTATATTATAAGTAGACACTATTATCTTTTTATTGAATATTATGTTAAAACAAAACAAAAAAACACAATATCTTGTGTTTTTTTATACATATATTTTTTATATTTAATACTAATAAGTGATATATAAATTATATTTAAAGTTGATTGTACAATATCTGATTTTTTATATCTTCACTTTTTTCTTTTCCCAATAATACTTTTATTATTTCCAATCCAAAATCAATTGCAGTCCCTGCTCCTCTACTAGTTGTTATGTTTTCATCAGTTACTACATTGCTTAAAGTTAATATGGCTCCATCTTCAACTATTTTTTCTTCATATGCAGGAAAACAAATAGCTTTTTTCCCAACTAATATACCTAACGAAGATAAAACTGACGGTGCTGCACAAATAGCAGCTATATATTTTGTTATTGAAAATTCTTTCAATTTTTCTAATAATAACTCTGAACTATAATAATTATCAGTACCAGGACCACCAGGTAAAACTATCATTTCATAATCATCAAAATTAACATCTTCTATTAATTTATCTGATAATACAGTTATTTTTCTGGAACTTATTATACTATTAGTACTTGTAACTGAGATCGTATCCACAATAATACCTGCTCTTCTTAAAATATCCACTGGAGCTAATGCTTCAATTTCTTCAAATCCATCTACTAAAAATAAAGCTACTTTTTTAATCATTTGTATCATCTCCTTATTTAATATCAAGAAAGGCTACCGACAAAGGTAACCTTAATTTTCATGTTTATACTAATTTTTCAATAACTTCTTCTGGTGTATTTTGTTGTAAAATTAAATCTCTATATTTTTGAGCTTCTATATAGTTACTATTTCTTATTATTTTTTTAACTTGTAATCCTGAAGAAGCACTCATACTAAACGAATCAAGACCCATTCCTAGTAACAATTTAGTTGCCTTTTTATCTCCTGCAAATTCACCACACATACTAACACTTATATTAGCATCATGAGCTGCATCTATTACTTTTTGGATAGCTTCTAATACCGCTGGATTAAAAGAATTATACAATGTTGATACCATTTCATTTCCTCTATCAACAGCTAAAAAATATTGAGTTAAATCATTAGTTCCAATTGAGAAGAAATCAACTTCTTTAGCAAATTTATAAGCTATAATTGCAGTAGAAGGAGTTTCTATCATAATTCCAACTTTAATATTTCTATCATAAATTTTACCTATTTCATCTAGTTCTTTTTTACACTCTTCTAGTATAATATTAGCTGATCTTATTTCGTTAATAGAACTTATCATTGGATACATTATTTTTATTTGTCCATATTGAGAAGCTCTTAAAATAGCTCTCAATTGAGTTTTAAACATATCTTTATTTTCCAATGAAATTCTTATTGCTCTATATCCTAAAAAAGGATTCATCTCTTTTGGTAAGTCTAAATAAGGTAGTTCTTTATCTCCACCTATATCCATTGTTCTTATTGTAACAGGTTTACCTTGCATTTTTTCAGCTACTATTCTATATGCTTGATATTGTTCTTCTTCAGTTGGAAAATGATCTGAATTCATAAATAAAAACTCTGTTCTATATAATCCGATTCCCGTAGCTCCAGATTCAAGTACAGCATCAATATCATTCGGACTTCCAATATTACCCCAAATATCAACTTTTCTTCCATCTTTTGTGATTGCTTCTTCTTTGATTAATTTTCTCAATTCTTCTTTTTCTTTTTGTAATGTTTCTCTTTTTAATACGTACTCTGAAATTAGTTCAGCTGATGGATCTAAAAATAACTCTCCTGCTTCTCCATCCATTATAACAGTTTCCCCTTCTTTTGCCTCTGAAAGAATACCTTTAACCCCAACTACAGCAGGCAACTCAAGAGATCTAGCCATTATAGCTGAATGAGCTGTTTTTCCACCTATTTCAGTTATGAATCCAACACAATTTACTAAGTCTAGTTGAGCTGTATCAGATGGTGTTAAATCATGAGTAACTACTATTGTTCCTGGCTCTAAATTACTCAAATCATTAATTTTTATTCCAAGCAAATTTTTTAACCATCTTTTACCTATATCTTGAAGATCAGCTGCTCTTTCTCTTAAATAAGGATCGTCTAATTGAGAAATCATAGTACAATATTCTTCAATCCCTTCATTTAATGCTTTAGCTGCTGGCATTCCCCCTTTAATTTTCTCTTGTACTTCCATAATTAAATCTTCATCTTCTAGAAGCATAATATGTCCATCAAAAATAGCAGCTTTGTCTTCACCCATTTTTTCTTTAACTTTTTCTCTAATAGCAATCAATTGAGTTTTAGATTTTTTTAATCCATCCTCTAATTTTGTAAACTCTGACTCTATTGTCGAATGTGCTGCTTTTTCTTCTGGTATGGTCATTTCCTCCTCTATAAAAAGTAAAACTTTTCCTATAGAAACTCCCTCTGACGCTCCAATTCCTGTTAATCTTCTCATATCGTTCTCCTCTATATATAATTTATTTAAAAACTATCTTACCTATTATAACACAATTATAACACATAATTTTATTTTTTTAATACTAACTATTAATTTTCTAAAGAATTGATAATTTTATCTACAAAAGTATTTATTTTTTCTTCTTCATCTGGCTTTAAACATGATTTTAGATCAAGTATTTCTCCAATAATTTCCATATTTTTAAAATTATTTTCAAATTTAGCTTTTATATTTTTCATAGCACCTGAAGCCCATGTATGATTTCCAATTATTGAAACTTTTCTATTTTGAAAATTAAGCTCTGATAATTCATGTAAAAGTGAATCCATTGGAAGATATAATGACATATTATAAGTAGGAGCTGCTATTATTAAATTACTATATATCCAAGCTTCACTTACTATGTATGATGGATGAGTTTTAGAAACATCAAAAACTTTTATATCTTTTATTCCTTTTTGAGCTAGTTTATTTGCAATAAGATCAGCAAAATTTGCTGTATTCCCATACATTGTTCCATAAGCTATTAATACTCCTTTTTTTTCAGGTGTATATGTACTCCATTTGTTATAAAGATCCATTAAATATTCTATATCTTCTTTTGTTCTCCAAATTGTTCCATGTAGGGGAACTACCATATCTATTTCTAAAGATGATATTTTTTTTAATGCACTTTGCACTTGTGGTCCAAATTTACCTACTATATTTGAATAGTATCTTCTCATTTCTGACAAATAATATCCTTCAAAATCGACTTCATCTTTAAATATATTTCCATTTAGAGTTCCAAAGCTTCCAAAGGCATCAGCTGAAAATAATATTTTTTTAGTTTCTTCATAAGTAACTGTAACTTCTGGCCAATGAACCATAGGAGTTGCAAAAAATTTCAATTTATGTTCCCCCAAATCTAAAACCTCTCCTTCTTTCACTTCTAAATAGTTATCCTTTGCTATTCTATTATAAAATTGTTCAAAATATGCGAAAGTCTTTTTATTTCCTACTATTTTTAGGTTTGGATAGATATTTAATAAATCTTCTATATTTCCACAATGATCTGGTTCCATGTGATTTACTATTAAATAATCAAGTTCTCTTCCATTTAAAAGATATTTTATATTTTCTAAATATAAATTTCTAATTGATTCATCAACAGTATCTATTACGGCAGTTTTTTCATCAAGTATAATACTAGAATTATAAGCTACACCTTTAGGTATTGGGAACATATTTTCAAATCTTTCTAATCTTCTGTCATTCCCTCCAATCCAATAAATTTTATCTGATATTTGTTGAACACAATGCATTTTTATTCCTCCTAATTTATCTCCTATTTGATTTAATTTTATCTCTTAATAATTTTAC
>JAGOWQ010000059.1 GCA_018060185.1 Leptotrichiaceae bacterium
TTGCTATGGTCATAGGACCTACTCCTCCAGGTACTGGAGTTATAAAGGAAGATTTAGAAAATACTTCTTCATAATCTACATCTCCACAAAGCTTTCCATCCACTCTGTTTATTCCCACATCTATTAAAATGACCCCTTCTTTCACGTCTTTTCCCTTTATTAATTTTGGAACTCCTGTTGCTGCTACTATTATATCTGCATTTCTTAATTTATCGCTTATATTTTTTGTTTTGGAATTACAAACTTGAACTGTGGCTCCTTTTTGAATAAGCATAATAGCCATTGGCTTTCCTACTATATTACTTCTTCCAACTATTACTACATCTTTTCCTAAAACATCTATATTATATTCTTCTAGTAATTGCATTATTCCATATGGTGTACATGATAAATAACCTGAATCATCTCCTATTACCATTTTACCTATATTTTCCACATGAAATCCATCTACATCTTTTTCTGAATTTATTAAATTTATTATTTTCGATTCATCTATATTTTTAGGTAATGGTAGTTGAACTAATATTCCGTCTATTTTATCATTCTTATTTAATTCTTCTATTTTTTTTATTAATTCTTCCTCTGATACACTGTCTTTTAAAGTAATTGTTTCAGAATAAAAACCTACGTTCTCACAAGCTTTAATTTTATTTCTGACATATACTTGAGAAGCTGGATTTTCTCCTACTATTATTACTGCTAATCCTGCTTTTCTACCTATTTTTTCTTTTGTTAAAGCGTGTTCTTCTTTTATTTTATTTAAAACTTTTTGAGAAAAGCTTTTTCCATCTATTATATTCAATTATTCCTCCTTACTATTTAAGTTCAATCTCCAAAAATTTAACTCTTGGAGTTTTGCAGAAATATCTATATTTACAACAGCTGTTTTTTCTGATAATTCAAGTTTGTAAGTTGTCATATTAAGTATTGCTTTTATTCCATTTGATACTAGAATCTCAGCTACTATTTGGGCTTGCTCTTTTATTACAGATAAAATTGCAGTTTCTATCTTTTCAGGATAATTTTCAATAAAATCTTTTATTTGAGAAACATTTTCTATTTGTAAACTTAAATTTCCTCCAACTTTCTTACCTATTTTTTTATTGTCTCTATCAAAAACTCCGACAATTTTAAATCCTTTTCCCAAAACGGTATTATTAGTTGTAAGCATTTCACCCATTTTTCCATGTCCAATAATTATGACATTAGTAACTCTATTTATACCTAAAATATCTTCTATAATTTCTATGAGTTTGTCAATACCATATCCTTTACCTCTTACTCCAAATTCTCCAAATGTTGATAAATCTTTTCTAACTTGAGCAGAAGTAGTATTCATTATTTTTGCCAATTCTATAGAATTTATATTTTCTTCATATTTTCTAACTTCTTTTAAAATTGATAAATATTCTGTTAATCTTTGTACCACCCTGTCAGAAATTTCCATATTTTTATATTTCATTTTACCTCCCTCGATACTAAAATTAATATATAATTTAATCTATTTAATCTCATTAATTTAGAAAAATTTAAACTAACATTTCTCCTATAGACATTTTCCTTCCGTTTAATATATCTACACCTGTTTGAATTTTTTTTCCTTGAAACTTAACTTCCATTAATATTATACCACCATTTGATGTTTTTATAACAGGACCTTTTTTATTTATTATTTCAACAATTTCTCCATTTTTTCCAAAATATTCTTTTTCAACTTTTTCAGTTTTATATATTTTTATCATTTCACCTTTTTCATTAAAAGTGTAAGCTCCTGGAAAGTAATTGAGACCTCTTACTTGGTTATATATGACTTCTTTTTCTAAATTCCAATTTATTTTTGCCTGCTCTTTGCTTATTGGTTTTACAAAACTTACTTTAGATTCATCTTGTTTTTCAGCATTTACGTTTCCTTCTTCTATAAGTTTTAATGCTTTTTCTAGTCCAATAGCTCCCAAATGCTTAAGTTTATCGTGTAATGTTACAAGTGTATCTTCTTCGGTTATTTTACAATATTCCTTTAAAATAACATCTCCAGCATCCAATTCTTCTTCAATATACATTATACTTACTCCGCTTTCAGTATCTCCATTTAATATTGCAGAATGAATAGGAGATGCACCCCTATATTTAGGCAACAATGATGAATGTACATTTATTATACCATATTTTGGAATGGATATTATTTCCTTTGGAATAATTTTACCGTAAGCCACGACCACGATTAAATCAGGATTTATTTTTTTTATTTTTTTTATAATCTCTTCGTCTTTTAACTTATTAGGCTGCACCACATCAATATTTTTATCCAATCCAAACTGTTTTACTGGAGAGAAAATAATTTTATTCCCTCTAGCATTAGGCTTATCTTCTTTTGTAAAAATAAGACTTAAGTTAGTATTTTTATAAACTTTTTCTAAACTAGGTATTGCAAATTCTGGAGTTCCCATAAAAATTGTTTTCAAAATTATTCCTCCTATACATCTTCTCTATGTATTCTACCTTTTTTAAAATCTCTTTTCAATATTTCTAATTTTTTTGTAATTAATCTTTTATCTATTAGTGATAATTTTTCTACAAAAAGAATCCCTTCTATATGATCAAATTCATGTTGAAAGGCTCTAGACCACATTCCATCTAAATCTTCTATTACTTCTTCTTCATTTTCATTTTTATATTTTACTTTTATTGTTTCTGGTCTATTTACTTTTTTATAAATCATAGGTATACTTAGGCAACCTTCTTCGTATTCAGTTATTTTATCTCCAAACTCCAATATTTCAGGATTAATAATTCTCTTTATTAATCCATCTACTTCCAATACAAAAAATCTTTTATTTATACCCACTTGATTAGCTGCTAATCCTACTCCATTAGCTTTTCTCATTAATTTTATCATTTCATTTAATGTATCTCTTAAACTGTCGTCTATATCTTCTACTTCTGATGATTTTTCCTTTAATATAGGATGTCCGTATAATACTATATTCATTTATTCTCCTTATTATATTTTACATTAAATTTATTGGATCCACGTCCAAACTTACTCTTATTCCTTTCTCTTTATATTCATCAGCTGTTTTTCTTAGTATATTTTTAATTTTAGTAATACTATCTCTATTAAACTTTATGAATATTTGATATCTAAAACGTCCATTTATTTTATATATAGGTGCTTTAAAAGGTTCTGATATCATTTCATTTTCTTTAATATTTATAACTTTTTTTATTTTCATTTCTAATATATTATAAAATAATTTTACTTTTTCTTCTAGTTTATTTTCTTCATTTGAAGATAAAATTATTACTATTAACCTTCCGAAAGGGGGATAGTTAAATATTTTCCTTATGCTCATTTCTCTTTCATAATAACCTTCATAATCTGACTTTACTGTTCTTTTTATTACTTCATTTTCTTTATTAAGGGTTTGAATGATAACCTCTCCTTTTTTTTCTCCTCTACCTGCTCTTCCTGCTGACTGAGTTAAAAGTTGAAAAGTTTTCTCTCCTGCTCTAAAATCTGGAAAATTAAGTATTATATCAGAATTTATTATACCAACTAATGTAACATTTGGAAAATGAAATCCTTTTGCTATTATTTGTGTTCCTAGCATTATATCACTTTTATGATTTTTAAAATCATTATATATATTTTCATAGTCTTTTTTAGTTTTCACACTTTCAGAATCAATCCTTATTATTCTTGCACTAGGAAAATACTCATTTAATTCAGCCTCTATTTTTTCAGTTCCACTTCCTATTTGAATTAATCTCTCACTTCCACAACTTTCACATTTTTTTTGAAACTCTTTTTTATATCCACAATAGTTACATTTAAGTTTATTATCAATTTTATAGTAACTCAAAGATATACTGCAATTAGGACATATAGGAGTGTGACCGCAATCCTTACATTTTATTAAATTGGAAAAAGCTTTTCTATTTAATATTAATAATATTTGTTCATTTCTTTTTAAAACTGATGCCATTTTTTCCAATAGTTCTCTAGAAAAATTACCTTCAGTCTCATTTAAATCAATAATTTCGTATATGGGTAATTTTGCATCATTAAATCTTTCTTTCAATTCTATTAATTCCAAATCTCCCGTTTTAGCTTGATAATATGACTCGAAAGAAGGTGTTGCTGAACCTAGTATTACTTTTACTCCTTCTTCTAAAAGTGATCTTTTTATCCCAACATTTTTTACGTGATATCTAGGGTTATTATCTTGTTTATAAGTATTTTCATGTTCTTCATCAATGATTATATATTTTAAATTTTGCACTGGAGCAAATATTGCTGACCTTGCTCCTATCACAATTTTTTTGTCTCCATTTCTAATATATGCCCATTCTTGTTTTTTTTCCAAATCAGATAATTTACTGTGCAATATTGCAATAGAATCAGAAAATTCTTTTTCAAATCTTTCTATTATTTGGGTTGTGAGAGATATTTCAGGTACTAAAAATATACTTCCTTGGTTTTCCTTTAAAGCACTTTTTACTAAGTTTATGTATATTTCTGTCTTTCCTGAACCCGTAATACCTTTTAGTAAAAAAAACTTATTTTCACTTTTTTTTATTTTATCCACAGCTTTTTTTTGATCATCATTTAAAACAATATTATTTTCTAGTATTTCACCTTTTAAAATTTCCTTATTATTTTTACTACTTTTTAGAATCAATTTTTTTTCTATATATATAGACTTTTCTTTTTCTGCTCTTTTTATAATATCAGAAGAAAAATTTTTATTAATAGTTGCCACTGTTACTTCTACTTTTTTCTTCATGTATTCATTAAATTTTTCAATTTCATTTTTTTCATCTTTGCTTCTGGGAAATAAATTTTGATTTTTTCTTTCTATTTCTTGTAAATCTTTCAAATATATTGCTTTTTTAGAATAATTTAATTTTAAAATTCCAGGATAAACTGTTCTTATAACATTATAATAATCACTTAAGTAATAATCTTTTACCCATTTTATAAGTTCTATAATAGATAATGGAACAGATAGAATAGGGGCTCTATCTGTTATATATTTTATTTTTGAAAGCTCAAATTTAATATTTTCTTCTTCACTTTCATCTATTATCAAACCTAGTTTATTACTATTCACAAAGTTAACAATACACCACTCACCAACATGATATTTTTCTTTGGACTTATACGTATATATATTTTTACTATTTTCTACATATATTTCATAATAATACATTAGCATTCCCCTATTTTATTCTAAATTTATTTTTATCTCGCTATCTTTTGTGATTTTTACTCCTGGTAATGGAAATTGACTTTTTACTTTTCCACTTCCACTCACTTTATATTTTGAAAATTTTTGATGAGGATAAACAGAAATAAACTCTCTTAAACTTATTTCAGTTAAATCAGGCATTACACCATCATTAAACTCATTTTTAATTTTTGATAAATCTTTTTTTACTGCTTTATTTTTTGTTTGCCTAACTAAATTTGTATTTTTTACTATTCCCTCAGGATTAATACCCTTATATTTTATCAATTTTTCCAATACTGATTTTACAGGTGGTAAGGCTACTGCTGCTCCGTAATAAGCTCCTTTAGGTTCATTTACTGTAATTAATATAGCATACTTAGGGCTATCTACTGGAAAAAACGCAAAAAAGGAACTAAAATATTTTCCTGCTTCATATCCACGATTTCCAGATTTTTGTGCTGTTCCAGTTTTTCCTCCTATTCTATATCCAGGTATTTGAACTCCTCTTCCTGTTCCCTTAGTAACAACTGCTTCCATATATTGTCTATTTAATCTTGAAACTTCTTCACTAAATACTGTTTTTAAAACTGTTGAGCTATTTTGTTCTATTATATTATTATCACCATCAACTATCTTTTCAACCAAATAAGGTTTCATTAATTTACCATCGTTTATGACTGTATTTAACGCCATTAACATCTGCATTTGAGTCATAGCTATACCTTGACCAAAAGATATATTTGCTTTTTTTACTTCAGACATTTCTTTTTGATTAAATAATTTTTGTGTTGATTCTGAAAAAGTATCTATTTCTGTCTTAGAACCAAACCCTATATTTTTTAAATAATCATAAAATTCATTATTTTTTATCATTTGTGCTATTTTTACCATTCCAACATTTCCTGAATTAGCTATTAATTTTTCAAGAGTTAAATCTCCTGTTGTTGATCCGTCATGGTCTCTTATCGTTCTATCAGCAACTTTTATGTATCCATTTGACTGAATTGTGCTGTTAGCATTTATAACTCCTGATTGAAGTCCCATAGATATAGTAACTGATTTAAATATAGATCCTGGCTCAAATAAATCTGTTATGGGTCTATTTTTCACCTCTGCATTATTACTTGCTTTAGGGTATGAAGACATGGCAAGTATTTTTCCTGTTTCTACTTCTATTAGTATCCCCATGGTAGATACAGCATTATATTCTTCAAATGCTTTTTTCATTTCTTCATCCATAGTATATTGAATAACACTATCTATTGTTAATACTATATTATGTCCATCTCTTGCGGATACTGCTTCTTTTCTTCCTCTTAATGACGGAATAGAAAAGAAATTTCTAGGAATTCTAAATCCCTCTATTAAACCATCTACTCCTATTAGATTTTCATCATAATATTTTTCTATACCGTAGACACCTTTATTTTCATTATCTAAATATCCTACTATTTCTTGAAAAGCATTATTTTTAATATAATTTCTTATAAAATTAGTTTCAAAGAAAACTCCTGATTTCAAGTTAACATCTTTAGATT
>JAGOWQ010000028.1 GCA_018060185.1 Leptotrichiaceae bacterium
GGAGATAATTTTGAAGTAATATCTATAATTCAACCTAATATGAATCATGAACTTTTTGATCCTAAACCAAACGACTTGAAAGCTTTAGAAAATTCAAAATTATTTTTCACATACAATATTTTGAGTTTTGAAAATAAAATATCTAATACTGTAACTAATAAAGAAAAAATTGCAAATCTTTTAGAGAATTTAGATAAATCTTTTCTATTAGAAAATAACGATGATGACCATGGACACGAATCTAAAGATGACGATCACAGTCATGAAGAATTTGATCCTCATATCTGGTTTTCTTTAGAATTAATGCCACAATTTGCAAATGACATTAAAAACAAGCTAATTGAAGCTTATCCAGATAAAAAAGAAGTTTTTGAAAAAAATCATTCTATGTTTTTATCAGAATTAAATAACTTTAAAACTGAAATTGATGGTAAAATAAATAATAAAACTAAAAAATATTTTATGATTTATCATCCTTCATTAGGATATTTTTTGAAAAACTATAATATAAAAGAAATCTCTATAGAATACCAAGGAAAAGAACCTTCTGCAAAACAGATAAAAGAGATTATTATAGAAGCTAAAAAACATAATGTATCAACAATATTAGTACAACCTCAATTTGCAAAACAAAGTATTGAAGCAATATCTAAGGAAATATCAAATTCAAAAATTATAGAATTTAATGCTGATGAAGAAAATGTTTTTGAAAATTTAAGAAAACTTGTTGATAATTTAGAATAATGAAAGGGACAAGGGACAAATGTATGACTACTTCTGAAACAAAACTTTTATCTGTAAAAAATCTTACTTTTAAATATGGTAATGATATTATTTTAAAAAATGTTAATTTCAATATATACAAAGGAAAAAACATCGCTATACTTGGTAGAAATGGAGGCGGAAAGTCCACTCTTGTAAAAGTTATACTTGGCTTTCTAAAAAAAACTTCTGGGGAAATAAATTTTTTTATTGAAAATAAAAAGATAGGATATCTTCCTCAAATAAGAGAATTTGACTCTTCTTTCCCTATAAATATATTTGATTTAGTAATTTCAGGAATTACTAATAAAAAAAATATTTTTAGAAAATTTAATTTAGAAGAAATTAAAAGAGCAAATATTTTACTCGAAGAATTTGGTATTTACAATTTAAAAAATAAACTTATAAGTGAAGTATCAGGTGGTCAGCTTCAAAGAGCTTTGATTGCTAGAGCTCTTATTTCTTCCCCTGAAATACTTTTTTTAGATGAACCAGAATCATTTTTAGATAAAGAATTTGAATTTAGTCTTTTTGATAAAATAAAAGAACTTTCTAAGTCTACTTTAGTTGTTATTTCTCATGAGTTAGATAATTTTTGTCATTATGTTGACTCTATTTTCATCGTAGAAGGTGATGTGAAAATATATGAAAATAAAGAAGATTTTTTACAAAGTGAAAACTCTTATAGACATGTTCACAAACACTAATAATAATATACACAAAGAATTGAGGTAAATAGATAAAATGGAATTTTTAAATATTTTTGAATACTCTTTTATGAGGAATGCCCTTCTCGTTGGGATACTATCAAGCATATGTTGTGGAATAATCGGAACGTATATTGTAAATAAAAAAATGGTTTTTATATCTTCCAGTATAAGTCATGCATCTTACGGAGGAATTGGGATTGGAATTTTTATTATTCATTTTCTAAATCTTCCTATAAAAGATCCTCTTATTTTTGGTCTTATTTTTTCCATATTTTCTGGAATTTTAATCCTAGTATTAAAAGATTATTTTTCTGTGGATGGAGATTTAGGTATCGGAATGATAATGTCTTTAGGTATGGCTGTAGGAATTATATTTTCATTTATGACCCCTGGCTACCAATCAGATATGTCCACTTATTTATTTGGTAATATCCTTTTATCTAATAATTCAAATATTATTTCATTAATAATTTTAAATTTGATTACAATAATATTTTTTATTATTTTTTATAAAGGAATTATATATTCTAGTTTTGATGAAAATTTCTATAGATTATATGGTGTACCTGTAAAGTTTATTAATTATTTTATGGTAATATTAATATCATCAGCAATTATAATAAATATAAAGACAATAGGAATTATTCTTATTATTTCTATTTTAACTATACCTCAAGCTACTGCAGCAATTATAGCTAAAAAATATTCAACAATTATATTTTTATCAATATTATTTTCGTTTCTAGGAATTTTATTTGGATTATTATTTTCTTACACTCTAAATATTCCTTCTGGTCCTTCAATCATTATTGCTTTATCGTTGATTTTAGTTTTTATTAAAATTTTTTCCTTTTTAAAAAAATAGTTGACATTTAATTATTTTTATACTATAATAAAATAGTAATAATTACAAAGTAGTAAAAATTACAAAATTTAATAATTATAAAAAATATAAAATTATAGAGGAGTGGTATTTATGTCAAAAACAGTAGAAAAATTGAACTTGTATTTAACAAATTTAAATGTACTTTACAGAAAGGTACAAAATTATCATTGGAATGTAACAGGAACTGGATTCTTTGCTATTCATTCTAAACTTGAAGAGTACTATGATGGAATCAATGAACAAATTGATAATGTTGCAGAAAGAATTTTAGCTATAGGTGGAAGACCTTTAGGGACCTTAAAAGATTACTTAGAAGTTACAACTATAAAAGAAGCTAAAAATGAAGAATTACCTGGAAATGTTGCTTTAACAGAAGTAAAAAAAGATTTTGAATCAATGTTATCTTTAGTAAAAGAAATTAAAGAAGCTGCTGATGAAGAAGGAGATTTTGGTTCTTCAGCTTTAGTGGATGAATACATAGCTACTTACGAAAAAGATATTTGGATGTTAAATTCGTTTTTAAAATAATTTATTTATAAAAAAAATCCTAACAAAGTCAAAAAAAGGAATTATTGATAATTCCTTTTTTTTATTAATTTAATATATCTTTCATTCTATAACTGTTCTCAAAATTTCAAATTTTCCATTTAATTTAATATCTACACAAACTGGAATAAGTAATGTTTCTCCTTTTTTTATTTTTAAGGTTTCCACTCTATCATTTTGATCTTTAAAAAATAACTCTCCTGAACCTTCTAAAATAGAATATATAATCATACTTTCAAGATTTATATCTTCAAAATTTCCATCTATTCTAATTTTATCAATGGAATAATATTTTTTTCTAATTATAGTTTTCCTAGACTCTTTTTTGGAAAAATCAGTATTTTCTATTTTAATTTTCTTTTCAAAATCTATCACTTCAGAAGCTTCTTTTATATGAAGTTCTCTTTTAAGTCCGTTACTTTCAACCCTATCAAAATCATATATTCTGTAAGTTATATCAGAATTTTGTTGTATTTCTGCAAATAATATACTTCCTTTTAGTGTAGCATGTACTGTTCCTGGAGTTATATCTATAAAATCACCTTTTTTTACTTTAACTTCCTTAAATAATTCATCAAAGTCATTTTTAGATACTTTTTCTAAAAACTTATGTTTTGTAATTCCATCTTGCATCCCTAAAATTAAAACTGCGTCTTCACTAGCTTCCATTATATACCAAGATTCACTTTTACCAAACTCATTATGATTTTTTAAAGCTATCTCATTATCTGGATGTACTTGTATGGAAAGTCTATCATTTACATCTAAATATTTTATAAGTAAAGGAAATCTGGTTTTGTATTCATTATATACTTTTTCTCCTACTAACTTGTCCTTATATTCATTATATATATCTTGTAATGATCTACCTTTTAAAATACCATTTTCAACTATACTCATTCCATTTGGATGAGCAGAAACTTCCCATGATTCCCCTATATTTATTTTTTTAGGTAAATCCATATTGAGAAATTCCTCAAATTTACGACCTCCCCATACTTTTTCCATAAATACTTTTTTAAACTTTAACGGATATAACATTTTTAACCTTCCCTAATATTTATTTTTTCATTTTATAAACGTAATCGTCCACAATATTTCTCATTTTAGTTACTCTTCCACCATAAACTACATGTACTGTATTTTCATCTGGTGTCACTATTCCACTTGGATTACTCAATTTTAATAAATCTTTATTTACTTTACTCATATCCTTAATTTCTACTCTTAATCTTGAAATACAATTATCAATATCAGTAATGTTATCTAAGCCTCCTAAACCATCAACAATATTTTTCGCAAGTATTTCATCGTTTTCATTTAATTTTTCTACGTTATTATCTTCTGAAATATCATCATCTTCAAAATCATTTTTTTGTCTTCCTAAAGTTAAAATATTGAATTTTTCAATTAT
The DNA here is from genome assembly GCA_018060185.1 of Leptotrichiaceae bacterium. Taxonomy (GTDB): domain Bacteria; phylum Fusobacteriota; class Fusobacteriia; order Fusobacteriales; family Leptotrichiaceae; genus JAGOWQ01. Next base: position 4,319 of record JAGOWQ010000028.1, read on the forward strand.
AAATTTATAAGAAAAATAATAAAGTCCAAAAAATATAGGCCCTAAAAATAAGAATATATACCATTTAGTTTGTGCTCCTTGTAATACTCCAAATACAAGCCAATCTATTATACCACCTTGTATATTACCTATTGCCACATTGAAAACTGCTGGAACAAGGAACGCTAATCCTGCAAATATTGAATTAATAATCCATAATATTGGAGAGATAAAAATAAATGTAAATTCGATTGGTTCTGTTATTCCTGTTAATATAACAGCTGTTAAACCAGGTATAAAAAACTTTAAAACTTTATTTCTTTTTTCTGGTAATGCACATTTATACATCGCATAAATTGCTGCTGGCATTCCAAATACCATATGTAGTATCTTTCCTTGAGCTAAATATTTAGTAGCTTCTGTAGAAAATTTTAATCCATTATCTAACTGATACAAATATATATTTAGTGATCCAACTAAAGTTTCACCATTTATATTTTCAACTCCTCCTAGTGCTGTAAATCTAAATACTTGATTTAATATGTGGTGAAGTCCTGTAGGATTTATAATTTTTTCCGTAACACCGTATAAAAATACTCCAACTAATCCCGAGCTGCTTATAATATTACCCATATACATAATCAACATGTTTATTACAGGCCATATAAATGTAAGAGCTCCACCTAAAACTGACATTATTAATACTGAAGCTATTGGAACAAACCTTTTTCCGCTATAAAAAGTAAGAGACTGATGTAATTCTACATTTCTAAACTTATTATGTATCCAAACACCCATAAGTCCTGCTATGATTCCTCCAACTACATTCATTCTATAAACAAATATTCCCGATTCTTCTATATACAATGAATTTTTTAATACAGCTTGTTCTTGGGTCATTTTTAATGTTTCTGTTAGATATTTTACAGCCGTTGTATCAACTGTTTGTCCTTGTACTCCTAATATGTATCTCATCCCTAAAAGCATCGCAATGTATCCCGCTATTGAAGAATAAACTGCTACTTCTCTATCTCTTTTAACCATTCCCAATGGAATTGCTGCAGCAAATAAAATAGGTAAATATGTAAATGGTAAAACAGATATTCTTCTTATGAATGTTAATACTAATTGAATAATTTCATTTTTTAGAAAAGGAACAGTTTCCATAATAACTTTATTTTGTAATGCTGCCGAAAGTCCTAGAAATATTGCCATAAATGAAAGTAGAGAAATCGGAAATAATAACGCTTTTCCAAAGCTTTGGATTTGTTTTTTAAATTCTTTCATTTTATTTTCCTCCATAATTTTTAATTTTTATTTTTATTACTACTTTATTATTAAATTTAATATTTCTTGATTTTTTATATTATAGCTAGTTATTTTTTTTGATTTTATTTCCATTGGACTTGATAAATAAACTTCCTCTTTAAATTCTAAAGTTTTTTCTATATTATCAGGATTAAATACTCTTATGAAAAGTTCATTATTTTCAGTCATTTTACAAGCACTTACTACGCATCCTTTTAGTTCTAAATTAGTAAATCCATCTATCTTTTTAAATAACGAAGGGCTATTTATATTAAATCTATTAAATTCTTTTAATTGATACCCTTTTAAAGGAGTTAAAAACTTTTTAGATAATTCAGAAGAATTTTTTATTTCATTTGAAAAATCTAGTCCAAAAGAAAATTCAAATTTTTGATTGATTAGCTGATTATCTGGTGTTTCAATTTCTATACCCGAAGGTCTTCCCGGTCTATTTAATAATTCTCTTTTACCCAAATGAGAAAAGCTTCTAAATAAAGTTATATATATATTATCATCTAAAACTTCATATTCCTTTAATCCATCAGATATAAGTGTAACTTTTTTAGTTTTATTTTCATTTTCTAATGAAACATAAGATTGAAAAGTTTCTATTGAAACTGGTTTTTCAACCCATTTTTCTTTTTCCCATATAGCTAATTCTTCTTCAAAATACACTGGTTTTATTACAGTGCATAGATGCGAATCGCTTATTACAGTATTTGTCAGTATTTTAGTTTTTACTCCAATTCTATATCTTGAATCATATAAACTATTTTTATGACAAATGTTTATGTTTATTACTTCGTCATTACTGTTTAAAGATATATTTACTTTAAACGTTACTTCTTGTGTGCATATTTCTTCCTCCCTTTCTTTTATATTTAAAGGCAAAATATACTCCCATTCAAAACTTATATGTTCAGTATTTTTTGACTTAATAGTTTTTATATTTTTTATATTTTGACACTCTCTAATAAAAAAATCTTTCAAAGGAGGTGAATAATCATAGCTGTCTCCTGCATCTCCACTATTTTCTATAAATATAAATTTTTCTATTTTTTCATTACTATTTTTATTATATAAATTTACTGATTTTTCTGAAATTTCTATTTTATAATATTCATTTTCAATTTTATTAATATTATCTAATTTATCGACTACTTTTCCTTCATTTACTTGTTCTTTTTCTTCTATATATGAAAAATATTTTACTGAAAGCCCTTGAATTTCTTCTACCTTAAATCTTATTTTGCTTTTATATACTTTAATATCTAGTAATCTTGCTGCCACTTGTCTATCTATTAATCCAGCATCAGTTATATTTTGATCCAATAAAATATAATCGATACTTCTTTTATTTTCATCTAAAATATTAAAACTACTATTTCTTGTTATCATTTCAACTTCTACATACTCATTTACCCTCTTGTATGGTAGAAAATTATAAATAGTTATAGTATCTTCTTTTATTTCATAATCTATATTTTCTAATTTATGTTTTGAATTTTCGACAAAATTTTTGTTTGAATTTCCTGATAAAGTTATTAATCTCATATAAAGTTCGATTTGTGTATCAACTACTTCTTTAACTGATAATAATCTTTGTTTAATATCACTATTAACTTTATCTGAATTGCACCCTCCTATACTATCGTGTGCATGTGCCTCAAATATTTTTTTATAATTTTTTTCAAATAGTTTGTGAGGATATTCTATATTTAAATAAGTCCCTAATACAGAAAGAGGTTCTAAAATGTTGTATAATTTATGTTCAATTTCATTATTTAATAATTTTATATCCATTCTTGTTGAATTTATTGTTTTATGAATTCTGGCATGTTTAGAATGTATCAATTCTCCTTTTACTGTATCCATATCATATTTTTTTATTTCTTCTACATAAGATTCAAAATCATTAATTTTTATTTCATCTTCAAAGTAAATTTCTTTTAATTTTTCTATGATTTCATATATATCTTTTTGTATAGGCATTTGATCATGACCATTCATTATAAGTCTTGCTTCTCCTATAGAATACTTATCTAACACACCCATGATTTTTTTCATTCTATCTTCTAATTCAACTTTTGTATTTTCTAAATATTTTGCTCCTTGATATCCTGTAGAAAGGTTTATCCCATAAATTTTACTTCCATCTATTCCTTCCCATATAAAATCCGATTTATCTGATTTTAGTTCACTAAACCCTCTCCAGAAAAAACTACTTTCTATCCCAAATTGCTTATAAATTTGTGGCATTTGTGCTGAATGTCCAAATGTATCTGGTGCATAACCTACTTTCATTGTTTCACCGTATTTTTCTGTATCCTTTATCCCGTAATATAAATTTCTAATTATAGATTCTCCATGCACTATTAATAAATCAGTTTGTGTATACCATGGACCTACTCTAAGTTGTTTATTTTTTATTAATGTTTCCAATCTATTTTCCCAATTAGGTGCAAATTCTAAAAAATCTTCTATCATTACGCTCTGACCATCTAAAATGTAAATACATTCTTTATTTTTTTCTAAAAAATTTATTACTTCTTTCATGTGGTTTAATAAAAATACTTTTGTTTCATCCTTTGTAAAATACCATTCTCTGTCCCAGTGTGTGTGCATTAATATAAAAATTTTTCTTTTCATCTCTCCTCCAATTATTTATTTATAATTTATTTATAATTTTCAACTTATCTATACAAGTTGAATTTTTTAAAATAAAATCACACTTAAGTATGATTTTTTCGTTATTTAGTTGTTGTATTATTTTTCACCCATCTTGTCTATACAAGTAGTATACCATATTTTTATTTTTTGTCAATAGGATTTTTATTTATTATTTCAACAAATTTATATTTATCTTGATTATAGTATGTAATAGTAATATCAAAGGGAATATCGTCTACTAAAAAAGTTCTTTCTTCTTGTTTAAACACAGGAAAAAATTCTTCTAATTCTAACTTTTCTTTTATATTTTTATCAGGTAATATCCCTTCAAACTCTTTTTCTATTTTCAAAATTTCTGTTTCATTATTTTCTTTTAAATATTTATTTTTATATTTTAAATATTTTTCAAATTCATTTTCGTCATTTCCAATAAATTTTTTAGGAACAAATACTATTTCATATATTACTGGTTCATCATTCATTAGTCTCAATTTTTCTGCACAATATACTTTTTCTTTTTCTTCTATTTTTAATTTCTCACTTAATATTTTATCTGCTTTTATTAACTTATAATTTATTATTTTTGTCTCCGCTTTTAAATTATATCTTTTAGCTCTTTCGTTAAATCCTATCATCTCATTTAAAAATACCGAAATCTTATTTGAATTATCTTTTACATATGTTCCTTTACCATGTTTTCTATATAGATAATTTCTTTGAATTAAATTTTCAATAGCTTTTCTAACTGTCATTCTACTAACATTAAATTTTTGAGACAACTGATTTTCAGAATTTATCATTTCCCCTTTTACATATTCTTCATTTTTTATTTTTTCCAATATATATTCTTCTATTTTATCTACTTTCATAATCTTCTCCTAGTTTCCATATTAGTTAATTCGTAATTGCAATATATGTAGTAGTATACCATAAACTTAAGAACTAATAAAATAAAAACTGCTCAACAATTTAAAAATTAATTTTTAAATTTTGAACAGTCAATATTATATTACTTATATTTTACTTAACTTTTACTATTTTCTTTTTACCTATTCTTATTATCATTCCACTTTCAATTTGAATATAAGCTTTTATATCTTTTATAGCTTTGTCATTTATTTTAAACCCGCCTTGTTCAATAAGCCTTCTAGCTTCACTTGTAGTTTTTACTAACTCAGTTTCTTTTACTAACAAGTCTATTACCCCTACTTCTTTATATTCCAACAAAACTTCAGGCAAATCAACATCTAAGCTTCTTTTACTAAATACATTTTCAAACCACTTTCTAGCTTCTTCTCCTGCTTCTTCTCCATGATATATTTTAACTACTTCAGAACCTAGTTTCTTTTTAGCTTCCATAGGATGAAGCGATCCATTTTCTACACTTTCCTTTATTTTATCTATTTCTTCAAAAGAAATTTCTGTTATCATTTTATAATAATTATACATTAGTTCATCAGATATCGACATTATTTTACCAAACATATCATTTGGATTATCTTTTACTCCAATATAATTATTTAATGATTTACTCATTTTTTCAACTCCGTCAAGACCTTCTAAAATTGGCATAATCATACAAATTTGTTGTTCCTGACCAAAGTTTTTTTGTAAATCTCTTCCTCTTAATAAATTAAATTTTTGTTCTGTTGCTCCTAATTCTACATCTGCTTCTAATTCTACTGAATCATATCCTTGTAATATTGGATACATAAATTCAATTAAAGACACAGGTTTATTTTCAGAAAGTCTTTTAGAAAAGTCTTCTCTTGATATCATTTGAGATACTGTAAACATTGATAATAACTTTAATACATCTGTTAGTTTAAGTTTTTCCAACCAATCAGCATTATACACAACATTTATTTTATTTAAGTCAAGTATTAAAGCCACTTGATCTAAATATGTTTTAATATTCTCCATTACTTGATCTTCCGATAACATCTTTCTTGTTTCAGATTTTCCAGTAGGATCTCCTATTCTTCCAGTAAATGTTCCTATTAGAAAATATACATGATGCCCTAAATCTTGAAACTGTTTTAATTTTCTTAAAGGGACAGCATGACCTAAATGTAACTCAGTACCTGAAGGATCTATTCCTAATTTTATTTTCAATGGTTTATTTGATATTATTGATTTTTCTAATTTCTTTTTAAATTCCTCTTCATTTATTATTTCTTCACAACCACGACTTAATATGTCAAATTGCCTTTCCACTTCCTTTTTTATTTCTACTTCTGTCATTTTTTATAATTCCTCCTAAAAATACTTATTTTTTTATATATTATCATTTTACATATATGCCATATATTTCATAAAATAATACACTATCGGCAACACAAATAACGCACTATCAAATCTATCTAAAAATCCTCCATGACCTAATAATAGGTTTCCTGAATCTTTTACTTCTAATTCTCTTTTTATTTTTGACTCAACTAAATCTCCTAACCCAGCAAAAACACCTACAGCAAGGGCTAAAATAAACGCATTCAATCCTTTTATAGCTATATAATCATAATTTACACTACAACTTTTAGAGAAAAAAGATATGCTACAAACAAATCTAGCTATAAGTAAATATATTCTATCAAAGGATAAAATAACTAAAAACACTCCCATTATTCCTGCAATTGCTCCTTCTATAGACTTTTTAGGACTTATTTTTGGAGCGAGTCTTCTTCTAAATATTTTCCCTCCTAAAGCTATACCAACTAAATATGCGGAAATATCACATGCCCAAATTAGTATAAAAGTCATTGCTACTAGTATATTACCATTGGGAAATTCATACTTTATTAGAAGTATATATGAAAATAAATAAGAAATATATATAACCCCAAAAAGAGTGTATGAAATCTCTGCCATAGCTTTTTGAATCTTAACTTTTAATATTTGCCTCAATGAAAATAACATTATTGCAAATACTATAAATCCACCCATATCAAAGTTAATTTGCTTCAAAAAATTAATACCAAAATATGAAAATATATTTTTTGAATTTTCTTGGAAATAAATTGCTAAAGGTAAAAATATTCCTAATCCCATCCCTATACTGCTGGCAACTTCATGTCCTTTATTTTTTAACATTTTATAAAATTCATATAATGATGCTCCTATTATTACTATAGTAAATATAAGAAATAGTATATCTCCTTTTAAAAATACCCAAAGTAAAAAAGGAACAAATAGTAAAATAACAAATAATCTACTTAACATTTAATCCTCCATATCTTCTATCTCTTTTATTAAAAGATAATATAGCGTTATCAAATTCTTCTTCATCAAAATCTGGCCAATAAACATCTGTAACGTAAAACTCTGAATAAGCCACTTCCCATAATAAAAAATTACTTATTCTAAATTCTCCACTTGTTCTTATTATTAATTCTGGATCAGGTATTTCTGGTCTATAAAGATGTTTTATGAACTCTTCTTCTGTTACATTTTCAGTTTTACCAAGTTTTTCTCTTTCATTTATTAAACCTATTACTGCATCTATTATTTCTCTTCTTCCTCCATAGTTAAAAGCTATATTGAAAATTAATTTACTTTCATTTTCTAAAAATTTTTCTGTTTCTTCTATTTTTTTTAATAATTTACTTGAAATTCCTTCTTTTGAACCAGTAACCAAAAGTTTTATCCCTTGTTTTTTCAATTTTTTTCTTTTGCTGTCCAAAAATTTAGAAAATAATTCCATTAGACCATTAACTTCTTTTTCAGGTCTTTTCCAATTTTCTGTGGAAAAAGCATATGCTGTTAAATATTTAACCCCTCTATTTATACAGTGTTCCAATATCCTTTCTAAATTTTCTACTCCTTTTCTGTGTCCTTCGAGTCTTATTTTACCTTTTTTTTCTGCCCATCTGCCATTACCGTCCATAATAATAGCTACATGGTGGGGTATTATTAAATCCATATTACACCTTTCATAAATTATTTTATTTTACTTAAATATTATATTTTCAATTTATTCACTTTTATTATACTAAAAAAGACTGGAAAATTCCAGTCTTTTAAAATTATTTTTTTAATCCTAATTTTTTTAAATTTGAATCATAAACTTTTTTAGTTGCTGATTTATTAAATGTTTCATTAGATTTTTTTACTACTTCCAACAACTTTTCTTCAGTTTCTGGACTTACATTTTTTATTGTAGATCTTCTAGTTGAAAATAAATCTATTGCTCTTTGATGTCTACCCATTTCAGCATAATTTGTAATTTCTAAAGCATAAGAATCAGCTAATAATAAATTTTTATTCGGTGTTAATTCAGGATAAGTATCTCCTGATAATTTTGAATATAATTCTACTGCTTTTTCTATATAAGGAATCGCTTCTTCGTTTTTCTTATTATTTAATAGAAAAATACCTGCTAAACGATATCCATCAGGATATTCTGGAATATTATTAACTAATCCATTTAATGTATCAACGTATTCTTTTCCTTTATTTAATCTTGCATAAGCTTGTAAAAGATTAATATAAGGGACATGATTTTTACTATCTACTTTCAATGCTTCTTCTAGTAACTTCACGGCTTCATTTTCTTTTCCATTTTGAGTTAAATAAACTGCTGCCAAATCTTCTTTTGCATAATAATTTTTAGGATCTAACTTTATGGCATTATTAAGTATTTTTTCAACTTCTGTTATGTTATTATTAGTTAATATTTTTATATACTCGTCAATAGATGCTTTTTTTACTCCCGCATTTGTTAAATTTGTTCTTAAAGTTTGTTCTGTTGTTGCACTTAATGTAATTGCCGATAATACAAAAATTAAACATGACAATACTATTTTTTTGATTTTATTCATTTTTTCCTCCATATATTATATTTATTCTTTTGTTCCTTCAATATTTTATCATATTTATATTTTTTTTTCTATATTTTAATAAAATAAAGTTTAAATTATAATTTTTCTTCATCTAAATAACGTGCAATATCTTTAGCAAAATAAGTTATAATACCAGTTGCTCCTGCTCTTTTTAGTCCATACATTTGTTCAATAACTATTTTCTTTTCATCTATCCAGCCATTTTTTGACGCTGCTTTAACCATGGAATATTCTCCTGAAACATTATAAGCGACAATAGGAATATTAAAATTTTCATTTACATTTTTTATTATGTCCATATAAGATAAAGCTGGTTTTACTATTATTATATCAGCACCTTGTCTTATATCTTCTTCTACTTCAAGCAATGCTTCTTTAGAATTTCTATAATCCATCTGATAGCTTTTTCTATTTCCAAATTTGGGAGCTGAATCTGCTGCTTCTCTAAAAGGTCCATAGTATGAAGAAGAATATTTTACTGCATAAGACATAACAGGAATATTATGGAATCCATTTTCTTCCAATACGTTTACTATTTTTTCTACCCTTCCATCCATCATATCAGACGGTGCTATTATATCAACTCCGACTTTAGCATATGATAATGCTATTTTACTTAAAATTTCCAACGTTTCATCATTTTTAACATAACCATTTTCATCTAATATACCACAATGTCCGTGATTTGTATATTCACAACAACACACATCTCCTATTATTAAAAAGTTTTCATAATTTTCTTTTATGTATTTTACTGCATTTTGCACTACTCCGTTTTCATTATAACTTTCTCTAGCTTGTTCGTCCTTATGTTTAGGTATTCCAAATAACAGTATTGAATTTATACCTAATTTTACTAGTTCATCTAACTCTTCTTTTAACCTATCAATAGAATATCTATATATACCGGGCATTGAAGAAATCTCTAATTTTATATTTTCCCCTTCTTCAATAAAAATAGGATATATCAAATCTTTTTTAGATAAGTATACATTTTTAACTAAATTTCTTATTACTTCATTTTTTCTTAATTTTCTATTTCTTTTATACATAAAACTCCCTTTTTCATTTTAATATTTATACTTTTATTTACTTAAATCTTCTATTTCATTAATTACTTTTTCAATTCTTGACTTTAAAGCCTTAGACCTTTTACAACTTTTACCATGTGTAGATATCGCCACATGAAATTCATCATTTTTTACAATTGCACCAAAAATTGCATTCATCTCAGTTTTAGAGGATACATTATTTATTAAAATATTATTTTTCATGCAAATGTGTGCTATTTTGTCATTTAATTCTAAATTATCTGTTGCAGCAATTACTAAGAAATATTTTTTTACAACTTCTTCTATTTTTTCTTCGTTATTTTCTAAATTTTCTAAAATAAATTTTAAATTTTCTATTTCGCATAGTTTTTCTTCAATTATTTTTTCAGAATAAATTGTTAAATTAGCTCCGTATTCTACCAATTTATTTGCTTTTCTACTAGATAATTTTCCTCCTCCTACGATTAAAACTTCTTTATTTCTTAAATCTATATACAATGGAAAAAACATTCTTTATCTCCTTATTTTTAATTTTTATTATATTTAGACTATATTCTATTTATATAATCTAAATATACGTACCCATCTTCTAATTTACATATTTTACTTATAGAGCCATTGTCAACTTTTAATTTCCAATAACCGTCTACATTTCCATAAAGGAAATAACTTAATATAACTTTTATAACTCCTGCATGGGCAATTATAAGTATTTTTTTATTTTCATATTTAATCATTATTTCTTCTAGTTTTTCTATAGTTCTATCTAAAAGTTCTTCTAAACTTTCTCCTTTTTCTGCTTTAAATTTTTTCCAATTATTTCTCATTTCATCTATTTTATTAGGATATTTTTCTTTTATTTCTTCATATGTTTTCCCTTCAAATACCCCAAAACTTAACTCTTTAAAGCTTTCTTCAAAAATTTTAGAAATATTTTTTAATTCTAAAAGTTCCATACTTTTAGAACATCTTTTCAACGGACTACAAAAAACAATATCTATTTCATCTTCAATCTTTTTTAATGTTTCTTTTGTATTTAGTATTTGATTTATTCCTGTTTCATTTAATTCTGGGTCTAAGTGCCCAAAATATAGATTAGCTTTATTAAAATCTGTTTCTCCGTGTCTTACAAAAATTACCTCTGTTTGTTTTCTTTCTTTTATCATTATTTCAAAATCACTCCTACTATTAATATTACTATGCTTGTTAATTCTAAGGAAGCTCCCATTGTATCTCCCGTTATACCGTCTAATTTCTTGTAAATTAACATTCTAAATAAAAATATAAATATTAATCCAATTAAAAGAACTATTACACCTTTTATATACATAATAAAAAAAACTAAAATTAAACTTAATATAATGGAAAATATCCCATCTATTTTATTATTTTTTTCTATTATTAAATTACTCATTCCTTTATCTCTTGCATATGTTCCAAAAGCTGCATTTATTGATGTAGACAATCTTGAAACAATAGGGAAAATTATTAAATATCTTATATCTATAACTATTATTTCAGATAAAAGTATTGTTTTAGATAGAAAATATAAAATCAAAATTACTGCTCCGTTTGTTCCTATTCTCGAATCTTTCATTATTTTAAGCATCGTTTCTTTTTCTGTATAACTGAAAATCCCATCAAAAGTGTCTGCTAATCCATCTATATGAATTAATCCAACTACTAATAGTTCTGTTATCACAATTAAAATAGAAATTATTAATTTATTTTCTATTATTTTAAGAAGAAAAAAACTTTCAAAAAATAAGATAACACCTATTAATAATCCAACTAAAGGAAGTAGCTTTATCCCTTTCCCTAACTTTTCTTCACTATACTCTATATTAAAAAAAATTGGTATTCTAGTCATAAACTGTATCAAAATAAGAAATTTTTCTAGTATACTTTTCATATTTTATTCCTTCACATTTTTTATAAGTTTTTCTTTTAATTTTTCTATTTCTTTAGAAAAAATAACTCTATTTATATTTTTATTTTTATATATTTTTCCCAGATTTTTTTTGTTTTCTAAAAAGTAATTTTTAGAGTTTTCCATAGATAATAGCCTACAATTGCTAATATTTTTTTCTCCATTTTTTATATACTCTATTGTCAGTTTTCTTTTATTTTCTTTTTTATTACTTTCTATATTTTCTTCAAGTTCTATATAATCTATAAAATCATATTCGTCTTCGATTCTATATATATTTTTATCCCCGGGATAAGACATTTTATTTTTATTGTTAGATAATTTCATAACATTTTGATTATTTATCTTACTCATTTTATATACTAAACTAATTTTATTTTCAGGTAATGATATAGCATCACCTACTCCAAAAATATCTACTTTAACATTTTCTTTTACCATTTTCCTTATTTTATCTTCGTTTAAACCACCTGTTAAAATTATTTTAGCATTTTTTAACCCAGAATTTTCTAACTCTTTTTTACACATATTAGCATACTCAGATAAATCTCCAGAATCTATTCTTACTCCAAAAATACCTTTATAGTTATCATCTATATTATTATTTTTAAATGCTTTTATTGAATTTTTAAGTCCACTATTAAGAGTGTCGTAAGTATCTATTAGCATTACTAATGGTTTGCTTTTATCTTTATTTTCTTTTATAAATAAATCAAATGCTTTGTACTCACCCTCTCTTGTCATTCCAAAGGTTTGAATATAGGCGTGTGTCATAGTTCCTGTACTCTTCCAATTATATTTGTATTCTCCCATAATATTACTATGACCAAAGCAACCAACGATGTATGCTGCTTTTGTTGAAGCCATTCCAGCTTCAAAGCCAGCATTTCTCCTTGTTCCGAAAAATAACACTTTTCTATCTCTAGCTTCCATTATTATTTTAGACATAGTTGTAGCTGATAATATTTGATGGTTAAGAATATTTAAAATAGGGGTTTCAAGTATTTTACCTTGAATGAGGGGAGCAGTTATTGTCAAAATAGGCTCATTAGAGAAAATAATTTCTCCATTTCTCACTCCTTTTATACTTCCTTCAAATTGAATATTTGATAAATAGTCAATTAATTTTTCATCGTCTAATATTTTTTCTAAATAGTTTTTTCTATCTTTTTTAGGAGTTTTATTTAATATATCGATTAATTCAATTACCTCTTCAATTCCACTTACTATTCCAAAATCATTTTCAATTTCAGTTCTAATAAATAAATCAAATGTCGCTGTTTGATTTTCCATATTATTTTTTAGATAAATACTACTTTCAGTATACTGATATCTGTCTGAATTTATGACTTTAAAAAATTTATCTTCTTCTTTTTTTAATGTTTTTTCATTTGTTTCATTTTCTTTATTCATTAAATACCTCTTATTATGATTAATTTCATATGAATATTATATCCTATATTTCTATTATTTCATAGTTTTTAATTTACTATAAAATTTATTCTTTATTTTAAAAATTTATTTTTACAATGAAAATTAGGTGTAGAATTAACTACACCTCCTAAAATTATATATTTATTTGTTTTTTATAAAATATAATAACTATGTCATTATCATCACAGGATTTATATTTGAACCAAAAACTGAAAAAATCAGATCTCCTATCGCCCATGTTATCCCTATAATAACGGCAGGAATAAACGAAAAAACCACACTAAAGAATAAATTCTTTAATGTGGTTTTTTATTTAGATATAACAAGTTTTGTAGCATTTATCTTACTCTCACTGTATAAAACAACATCTTTTATAACTAACTTTTGGATAGCAGAGATAAAAGTTTCCATTACTTTATAATCAGGTTCTGTATCTAGTGTTGGCAATAAGATATTTAATTCATCAGCATCTTTCGCGTAAAAATTTCTAGAATAGCTAAATTTACCAGTATATGAAGATTTATGAATGGACGTAGTTACAAAAACAGCTGCGAATTGTGGTAAAGCTTCCGTGTGAACCACTGCAATATGATCATCTCCACCATATGGATAATTTCTGTATTTTGCTGAACCAAACATATCTATTGTTGTTGTATTTTTGGGAAATATTTCAACTTTATTTCCAATATATGCAGATATGCCTGTGTCTGCTTCACCAGCTGTTACAAAAGGCAAGTCGCCTATAACTCTATCAGCACTTTTTAAACGCTTTCCACGAGTAGATCTCCCAAATAGTTCTTCTAAATTGAAAGATTTCCAACACCATTTATCAAACTCATCCAGTGCGTTTTCTTCTTCTGCTGTTAATGTGTAATCTTTTAAGCCTGTTGCCAATAAATAAGCCTCAAGCTCGGCGATGCGCTGAGCCTCAAGCTCGGCGATGCGCTGAGCCTCAAGCTCGGCGATAAAGCTTTCCATAAATTCAAAATCAATTTTTCCATTTTTAGTTGGGAGTTGGATTGTATCCGACTTAATTTTTTCCCAACCAGCTTTATTAGTCCAGTCATAATTCCCAAAGATAGTTTTAGAAATAGAACTTACTAAAAATAAATAATGAGTACCTTTTAAATCATCATTTGTATATATCCATTTTATCGCATAAGCATCTTGAAGAACTGTAAACTCCCTGTTTTGATAAAAAGTAACTCCAGTGTTTGCACCGTTAGCTGATATGGTAATTACATTTTTTAATATTGATGCATTATCTCTCGGTACAAAATTATTTAATCCTTGATTTTGAATGCCAGCAGTTAATGCTGGTAAGGTATACTTAGAATTCGCTTGGTTTGGTAATTCAGATGTTTTATAATTCAACGACTTTACCTTAATCTTGCCAAACAATTCACTAAGCTTATATTCGCCCCACTTAACCTCTTGTAATTTTTTGTTAAGTGAGGCATTTATTTTCCCAAGCTTTCATCCTCGCTATTTCGATTTTTTAAGATATTTGAGACTTCCCAAGCCAAATAATCACTTACCGTTTTTTTGAAATCATCTAAAGTAGGTTTTGTGTCTATTGGAGCTGTTTGATTCCAGTCAGATCCATTTGTAGGGTCAATATGACCTTCGTAATATTCTTTCTCGGTAAAAATTTTAAGTTTATGCTTACCAAAACGTACTAAATCGACCAATTCTTGATAACGTTCTTTAGCTTGATCGGTATCTTTTAGGTTATTACTGGATTTTTTTCTATTAGTTCGGGTATAGCCATCATTGCTAAAATCAATAAATTTAACAATATTATCTTGATGATGTGCCTTATTTACTTCAAATACATAAATATTGGTTTGTACGCTGGATTTTCCGATAAATAAATCAATCGGCATTTTGATGCTTGCAATAAGAGTATGTTTTGCAAGTATTTTCTTATTATATTCTATTGCCTTACCTGAACCGGCTGAATTTTGAATAATAATAGCTGCATAGCCTTTATTCATCATACTCAGGGCTTTTTCGACAAAGTTCATCCCATTGCCTTTAGCCGAATAGGGAGGGTTAAGTACAAAAGCGTCTGCCGGGAATTTACTCTCTGTTTTACCAAAACCATAATGTCCATCAAAATCGATTAATGAGTCTTTATTTAAAATATTGGAGCTACCATCTCCCATTAAAATCATATTTAGAATAGCTAACATATAAACACTTGAAAGTAACTCTAACCCTAGCAATTGCTCTGCTTTTATAGCGATTTCTTTTTGTACAAGTTCTTCTGGTGATGTAATACTATTTTTTGCATCTATTAGCATCTCGTTCATAGCAGCAACAAGTAACCCTGCTGACCCCTCTGATGTCAAGGTAATGTTACAAAAAAGAGCACTGATTTATTCAATGCCCTTCTCCGTTTTTAGCTTTTCAAAATCACTTTGATATCACCACTGTGAGAGACGATAACCTTATCAATATATCGTTCTACAATCTCCCTCGTGAGTGAGTCGGTAACCTTTAGCTTTTCATAGTCTTGTTCTTCTACTTCGTTTTCTATCATCTCAATATCCACATCAATCGAGCATTTCTTTGCAATGAAATCTTCTCTAGATAATTTACCAGTCTTGTATTGATGGAAGGCTTCTTCTTTTTCAGATTCTAATAAAGCAATCCGATCTAACTTCGTTGATTTCCACTGTGGTTCTTCTTCAATACTTCCTTCAGATTGAACTTTATCTTTCAGTAAGTTCCAAACCGTTTCTTCTATCAGTTCCAACTTCATCCGTTTTATTTCTAATTTTTTAGCCTT
>JAGOWQ010000060.1 GCA_018060185.1 Leptotrichiaceae bacterium
AATTTACGTGCCTCTTGAAGATTTAATTGATAAAGAAAAAGAAATAGAAAAATTAGAAAAGGACATAGAAAAAGCCGAAAAAGAATTAGATAGAGTTTTAGGGAAACTTTCTAATGAGGCTTTTGTATCTAAAGCTCCTCAAGAGGTTATTCAAAAAGAAAATGCAATAAAAAAAGAATTAGAAAATAAAATAATCAAATTTAAAGAATCTATAAAACTTTATAAGTAAAATCTATATTTTTAATATTGAAAGTATGATATAATATAAAAAATGTATGATTTTAGTATTTACTCAAAATAAGAAAGTGGTGAAGTTATGGGATCAATTTTTTGGGCAATTTCAACTGCAATATTTGGAATTTTAGAAATTATAATTCCAGGGCTTATAACAATTTGGATGGCATTAGCAGCTCTTATAGTTACATTACTATCAGGATTTATAAATAACCCTTTAATAGAATTTTTTATATTTTCTATATTATCTTTAATATTTATACTTTTTACAAGGCCTATACTACAAAAATATATTAAAAGTAGAATTCCTACTTTTAATTCTACAATGATTAGTAAAGAGCTAAAAATAGAAAAGGTAATAAATATTGATAAAAAGACTAAAGAATATGAAGTTAAATTTAAAGGAGCTATTTGGACAGCAATAAGCGAAGAAATTTTTCAGACGGGAGATATTGTAAAAATAGATGGTTTCGAAGGAAATAAAATAGTATTAAAAAAATAATAAAAATTTAATTAGAATATGGGAGGAATAAAAATGTTTGCACTTTTACCAATAATAATAATTTTACTTTCACTAGTAGGGATAATAATTTTCAAATCAATTAAAATAGTTCCAGAATCAAAAGTTTACATTATAGAAAGATTAGGTAAATATAATCAAAGCTTAACTCCAGGATTACATTTTTTAAATCCGTTTTTTGATAGATTGTCAAGAATCATATCATCAAAAGAACAAGTTAAGGATTTTCCACCACAACCAGTTATTACTAAAGATAATGCTACAGTTCAAATAGATACAGTAGTATATTATCAAATAACAGATCCTAAACTTTATACTTATGGAGTTGAAAGACCTATTGATGCAATAGAAAATCTTACTGCTACAACATTAAGAAACATAATTGGAGATATGACAGTAGATCAAACACTTACTTCAAGAGACACTATAAATACAAAAATGAGAACTGAGTTAGATGAAGCTACTGATCCATGGGGAATAAAAGTAAATAGAGTGGAGTTGAAAAGTATATTACCACCTGCAGATATTAGAACAGCTATGGAAAAAGAAATGAAAGCAGAAAGAGAAAAAAGAGCTAATATACTAGAAGCTCAAGCAAAAAGAGAATCCTCAATATTGGTAGCAGAAGGGGAAAAACAAGCGGTTATATTGAGAGCAGAAGCTAAAAAAGAACAAGCTATTAGAGAAGCAGAAGGGGAAGCAGAAGCTATTTTATCTGTTCAAAGAGCTAAAGCTGAGTCTTTAAGACTATTAAAAGATGCGGCACCTAACTCTGAAGTGCTAGCATTAAAAGGTATGGAAACTTTTGAAAAAGTTGCTGACGGAAAATCTACTAAAATAATAATACCTAGTAATTTTCAAAATTTAGCAAGTATTGTAACTGCTTTTTCAGAATTAAATGAAAAACATACTGGAGAAAATAATTAATCATTAATTGATAAATATTTTAATATATGCTAAAATGAGTTGAAAATTTGAATAAAAATATAAAATATTATGGAGGAATATTAATGAGAAAAATAATTGTTGCTGGAAACTGGAAAATGAATAAAACTACTAAAGAAACTGAGAAATTTTTTACAGAATTCAAACCTTTAGTGGAAGGTGTTAAAAATGTTGAAATAGTTATAGGGGCTCCATTTACAGCACTAGAAACTGCAACGAGAGAAACTAAAGGAACAAATATAAAAATAGCGGCAGAAAATATGAACGCAAATGATAGTGGAGCTTACACAGGTGAAATATCTCCATTAATGTTAAAAGATTTAGGTGTTGAATATGTTATTTTAGGTCACTCTGAAAGAAGAGAATACTATGGAGAAACTGACTCTATAATAAATGAAAAAGTAAAAGCAGCTCTTAAACATGGATTAAAACCAATTTTATGTGTAGGAGAGAAATTAGAAGAAAGAGAAAATGGAACAACTGAGGCAGTAGTTAAAGAGCAAACAGTTGGTGGATTAAAAGATGTGTCTGCTTCTGATATGTCTAATGTGGTAATAGCATATGAACCAGTTTGGGCAATTGGAACAGGAAAAACAGCAAGTCCTGAACAAGCACAAGAAGTGCATGCTTTTATAAGAAATTTATTAACTGAACTATATAGCGTAGAAGTTTCTGAGAATGTTACAATTCAATATGGTGGGTCAATGAACGATGCAAATGCTTCTGAATTAATAGCCCAAAAAGATATAGATGGTGGATTAGTAGGTGGAGCTAGTTTGATTCCTGAAAAATTCACTATAATAGCAAAAGCAGGAGATACTCAATAATAGAGTTATATATCTGTTTATAAGTATTAGGAGGATTAATATTGGAAAATTTTTTAGTAGTAATTTTAGTTATATTGGCTATAATCATGATAACAGTAATTTTATTGCAACCTGATAGAAGCCAAGGATTAGCAAAAAATACGAATGTTTTAGATGAAGAAAAAGAAGGTGTAGAAAAATTTACAGAATGGATAGCAGCAGCGTTTTTAATAACGGCTGTAGTATTCCAAATAGTAAGATAAAAATTCCTTTGAATTGAAAATTTGAATTAAAAAAAATTATAAAGTAGAGCATTTTAAAAATTAGAAATTAAATTTTTTATTTTTTAGATTGCTCTATTTTCATTTATATATTTTAATGATAGTATAATTAATTACAGGACAAAATAAGTCTTATTGTACTGTAACATACAAATCTTGTAAATTAATTATTGAAAATTTAGAATAATATTTTTATAATAAAATTAGTTAAGATACAAAATGTTTCTTAATTAACTAAGAGTACATAAAAATTACATTACAGGAGATTTTATTATGAAATTAGGAACTAAAAAAAATATATATACCATTTTTGCATTGGCAATACCAATAATTGTAGAAAATGTTTTACAAAGTTTGTTGGGAACAACAGATACTTACTTTGCAGGTAAATTGGCAGACAATGCTATAGCTGGAATAAGTGTAACAAATTTAATTATGAATATTTTTATTTCTTTTTTTAGCACAATTAGCATAGGTACAACAGCAGTTGTTTCAAGAAATTACGGTAAAAAAAATTTTAAAAATGTAAATATTTCTATTGCTAATTCAATTATTTTAGGATTAATACTAGGAGTAATTATATCATTAATATCTTTTTTATTTAGAGTTCCTATATTGAAAATATCAAGAATAGAAAAAGAAGTTATAAATTATGCAATGCCTTATTATTTAATTGTAGTAGTGCCTAGTGTATTTTTATGTTTACAGCTTATTTTATCAAGTTGTTTGAGATCAATAAAAGATACTAAGACTCCTATGTATGTTACAGCATTTTCAAATATATTAAATATAATTTTGAATATAGTTTTTATAACTATGGGATTAGGTGTTTTTGGATTAGGTTTGGCTACTACATTGTCAAGATTAGTAGGAATGAGTATATTATTTTTTAAGTTAAAAAATCATGATGAAAATATACATTTTAATTTTAAAGAAGTAAATAGAAAAGATTTTTTTATAATTTTAAATATAGGAATACCAGCTGGTATAGAAAAGTTAATAATGCGTATAGGACAATTAATATATAATTCTATGATAATTTCCATAGGTACTGCAAGCTATGTAGCTCATAATATAGCAGGAGTAATAGAAGGGTATTCTTATATACCTTCTATGGGATTTGGTGTAGCTATAGCAACTTTAATGGGAATAGCTTTAGGGGAAAATAACCCATTAAAGGCAAAAAAGCAAACGATCCTTACATATTATGCTTCAACTATTTCAATGGTAGTAATAGGAATAATATTTTTTGTATTTGCACCACAATTAGCTTCAATTTTTACGAAAACAAAAGAGATACAAGAAATAGTTATAAAAGTGCTGAGAATAATAGCTTTTTTCCAACCATTTTCATCAATGGTCCAAATTATGACTTATGCTCTACAAGGAGCAGGAGACACTAAATTTCCTATGTATTCAACATTTATAGGAATATGGGGGATACGTATTGGGATAGGATATGTGTTAGGAGTATACTGTAAATTAGGATTATCTGGAGTATGGTATGCTTATGCTATTGATGTTATGGTTAGGGGGATATTATTATTTATAAGGTTTAAAATTGGAAAATGGAAAAGGATTAGTATAAATTAAATATATTGACAATCAATTTAAAATACGTTATATTTTTATGAACAGTGTGTTAGATATTTTAACTGGAATTAAAAGTTATAACGTATATTTTTATGGGAAAATATGATGACAAAATAGGGGAGAAAAATGGATAGAAGACAAATAAAAACTAAAAAAGCAATTTTTGATGCTTTTACAGTTCTTTTAAATAAAAAAAGTTATGATAAAATAATAGTTCAGGAAGTTATAGATGAAGCTAATATAGGAAGAAGTACTTTTTACAGTCATTTCAAAACTAAAGATGAACTTTTAAAAGAAATTTGTGAAAAATTATTTATGCATATATTTTCAGACACCTTAATGATAGAAAAAACACATGATTTTTCAAATGAAAAGAAAAATATTGAAACTTTAGCAAAGCATATTTTTTATCATATACGAGATGACAAGTATAATATGATAAATATTTTAAAATGTGAGAGTAGTGAAATATTTATACAATATTTTAAAGAACATTTAAAAGAATTAGTTACAAAATATATTTTAAATGATAAAAGAATGGAAAATATAGATATTCCTGTTAATTTTTTAATAAATCATATATCAACAACTTTTGTGAATACGATACAATGGTGGATTAAAAATAAAATGAAACAAACACCTGAGGAAATATCAAGGTATTTCATAAAGGTAATTAGTTTTGAAGTATAGTAAAATTATAAAAAGTATAAAGGAAAGGAATGAATATGGATACAAAATTTTATGGACTAGGGTCAGATTTAAAAGAAATTTTATACAATGAATTTAATAAAAATGAAGATGTTTTTTATATATTTGAAAATCCTACTTCTTATTATGAAATAAAGAAAGAATATCTTAAAATTAGTGAAAATATATTTCACAATTTTAAATTATTAAAAGAAAGTGATTTTTATGAAAAATTATTAGAAACAGATAAAATAGTAATAAGAGAAGAAAAACAAGTTGTACTCTTTTATAATTCTCTAACTAATGACATAAGAAAAAATTTAAAAATAGAAAATTATTATGATGTTATTGATTTAGCTTATAATTTTTATAATTTATTTTATGAACTTCAAGAATATAAAGTAGATGTTAATAAAATAAAAATTGAAGAGTGGCAAAGGGAAGTTTTTGAAAATTTATTAGAAATTAATAAGTATATGGAAAAACAAGTTAATTTGAAAGGACTTATACTTCCATATATGTTAAGAAAAAAAGAAAATATAAGTAATATTTTCATAAATAAGATTAGAAAAATATGTTTTGTAAATAAGGTTAAATTTACCCCTTTTGAAAAGGAAACATTAGAATTTCTTGAAAAAAAAGGAATAA
Organism: Leptotrichiaceae bacterium; assembly: GCA_018060185.1. Lineage (GTDB taxonomy): Bacteria > Fusobacteriota > Fusobacteriia > Fusobacteriales > Leptotrichiaceae > JAGOWQ01. The sequence goes on from JAGOWQ010000060.1 coordinate 5,715, forward strand.
TTATAGAAAATATAATTCAATTAGATGAAAATGACTTTGATGAGGAAAAATTAGAAATAAAGGGAAGTTTTGGACTGCCAGACAAAGAAATTTTTAATACAAAAGGGATAAATTTGGAAATTCATCAGTATGATAATAAATTTTCTCAATTAATTGGAATGGTAAAAAATATTAATGAAATAAATAGTATAGATAAAAGTAATTTTTCTTACAATATATGCGATGGTCAAGAAATGAATAATAAAATCATAAAAGATTATCAATTATTAAATCAGAATAAAGTAACTTATAATTTAGAAGAGACTATGCAAAATACTAAGATTTATAAAGTATTGAATCTAATTTATAATATTTTAGATAATATAAAAGTAGAAAGTAAAATTGATGGAAATAAAAAATATATTTTTAAAATGAAAGAATTATACAATAGTTTCAAATTTGATGAATTTTTAAATATATTTAATTTAAAAGAATCATATAATCAGTTTCAATTACTGGTATCTGATAATTATAAATATATTTCTAAAGAAATGTTAGAAAATTTGGATAAAAAAAATGAAACACCTAAAAATGAAAAACTTATTCTATTTCTTGATGAATTTGAGAAGTTATATAATATAGATAATTTATATGATTATGGAAAATATTTAGAGGAAATATTTGAAAAACAAGAAAAGATAGAAGATAACATAAGAAGTAAATACTTTGAAGCATTATCAGAAATGGTTGTGTTGGAAGATTTTTCTTTTGATAATTTATGGAGTGGTTTTTTTAAGGGAAATTTATCATCAAGCCTTCTTAAAATGTTTTTAAAATATTTGGATA
>JAGOWQ010000061.1 GCA_018060185.1 Leptotrichiaceae bacterium
CAATGCCAATAGCTGCAACATATCAAAATGAAAATAATACAACTGAAGCATTAAAATGGTTTAAGATTGCTGCTAAGAATGGTAATAAAGATGCTAAAAATATAATAGCACAAATAGAAAAACCAGAGGTTAGCAATAAATCAAATGTTAATATGTTTTTCAATAATAATGATACGACTAGTAATTCTTCTTATATAAATAATACTTTGACACAAACAAAAAGAAAAAATGAAAGTATTGATGCTACTAAAAAAAGTGATGATAGCAATATTGTAAAAACAGAATCAAATATTCCTACATTTAATTCTGAAATAAAAAGTAATGCAAAGGAAAAAAACAATTATAATGTAGATATTGGAGAAATAAGAAATAATAGAGAAATAGAAATAAAAAAATAAGAAATAAGAAATAATTTTATGAGGCTTTTTATTTATTAATTAAATAGATAAGACAATTAAAATTATTTTTTTATATATAAATTTTAAAGTAATAAGATCAAACCTAATATTACATTTAAAGAAAAATTAAATATTATGATGTATTTATTTTACACTTATTGTTACTCTAAATGTAAAATAAGATTTACATTTTTTTGGTAAAGACATACTAAAAATTGAATAAATACGCAATATTATTAATAATACAGATAAAAAAGTAAGTGTAATAATCATTTTAAGTCTCCGTAATTTTTTATTTTGTTTTACATTATAACATTGTATTGATATAAATAGAATACTTTAAATTAAAAAATATAAATATATTGACTTTTTCCATTGAAATGTGCTAAATTTTATTTATCAATTTAAAAATACAGGAGGAAAATAGTGATGAAAGATAAAGTTGTATTAGCTTATTCTGGTGGATTAGATACATCGATTATAATACCATGGTTAAAAGAAAATTATGATTTAGAAGTAATAGCATGCTGTGTAGATGTCGGGCAAGACGAGGATATGGAAGCAGTTAAAATAAAAGCTATAGAATCTGGGGCTTCTAAGGTATATGTTGAAGATATGAAAGAAGAATTTGTAAAAGATTATGCTTTTAAGGCATTAAGAGCAGGTGCAATATATGAAGATAAGTATCTTTTAGGTACATCTACAGCAAGACCAATAATTGCAAAATCTTTGGTTGATGTAGCACATAAGGAAAATGCAAAATTTATATGTCATGGATGTACAGGAAAAGGAAATGATCAAGTTAGATTTGAAACCGGTATCTTTTCATTAGATCCTACATTGAAAATAATAGCTCCTTGGAGAGAGTGGGATATTACTTCAAGAGAAGATGCAATTGATTATGCTCAAAGATTTGATATAAAAATAAGTGCTACAAAAGAAAAAATTTATTCAAGAGACCAAAATTTATGGCATATATCTCATGAAGGTGGTGATATAGAACATTTAGAAAATGAACATAAAGAAGATATCGTTTATATGATGGTAACGCCTCCAGAAAGAGCTAAAAATGAACCTACTTATGTGGAAATTACCTTTGAAAAAGGTTGGCCTGTAAAAGTTGATGGAATAAGCTTGAACCCAGTTGAATTATTGACTAATTTAAATAAAATAGCTGGAGAAAATGGAATTGGAGTAATAGATCTTGTTGAAAATAGAGTAGTTGGTATGAAATCAAGAGGAATTTATGAAACTCCAGGTGGGACATTACTAATGGAAGCTCTAAAAGACTTAGAAAGATTAGTATTCGATAAAGATACTTACGAATTCAAAAAAGTTATAGCACAAAAATATTCAGATTTAACTTATTCAGGTCAGTGGTTTTCACCTTTAAGAGAAGGACTAGACGCATTTATAGATTCTACATCTGAAAATGTTACAGGAATAATAAAATTAAAACTATATAAGGGTAATATAAAAATAGCAGGAAGATTTACTGAATATGCATTATACGATGAAGCAATTTCATCATTTGGTGCAAGTGAATTGTATAGTCATAAAGATGCAGAAGGATTTATAAAATTATTTTCTTTACCAAATAAGATAAGAGCTTACAAAAGATTAAAAAACAAATAATTTTATATAGGTATATAAATTAAAATTAATGAAAAAATAAAAAAATAGATGAGATATTTTCTCACCTATTTTTTTATTAAAATTACTAATTTTTATATTTCTTAACTACCTATAAATTTAGCATATAAAATAACAGGTTGGTATATTATTTCAGGTTCAATTCCTTTTACTTTTATTTCAAATTTAAAAACGTAAAAATATCTATTTCTAATTTTTAAATACTTACATTTTCTTTATTTTTATAATAATCTCATAAATTATATATTGTCAATTATAAATACATATTTAATTTTTTATGTAAATTAATCGTAAAATATGCTATTATATAAAAAATAAATATATGAAGAGGTGGAAAATGGATTATAAATTGGCTAAAGAAAGAGAAGAAAAATCTATTAAAGAAAAACAAAAGATAGTGGATAACGATTTTTGGAGGCAAAAATACCATATTCAGGGAATTGTGGGACTGATAAATGATCCAAATGGATTTTCACAATTTAGTGGTAAATATCATATGTTTTATCAATGGAATCCTTTAAAACCAGATCATACAGCAAAATACTGGGCTCATAGTGTCAGTGATGATTTATTAAATTGGGAAAGAAAAAGTACTGCATTAAGACCAGATACTTGGTATTCTAAAAATGGAGTATATTCTGGAAGCGGAATAGTTGCAAATGAGAAATTATATTTATTTTATACTGGAAATGTGAAAGATGAAAATGGAAATAGAGAATCATATCAATGTATTGCAGTTTCTGAAGACGGAGAAAATTTTGAAAGATGGGAACCAAGTATAGTCAATCAACCTGATGGATATACTCGTCATATACGAGATCCAAAAATATGGGAAAAAGATGGTGAATATTTTTCTATTTTAGGAATTCAAAATGATAAATTAGAAGGAAAAACTGTATTGTATAAATCTAAAAATATCAAAGATTGGAAATTTTTAGGGGAAATTGCAGGAGCTAATAAAGCCCCTTTAGGAAATTTTGGGTATATGTGGGAATGCCCTGACTATTTTCAATTAAAGGATGAAAAAACAGGTGAAATTGTAGATTTATTAGTTATATCTCCACAGGGATTAAAAGCTGAAGGTGATTTATATAATAATAAATACCAAACTGGGTATTTTATTGGAAAATTAAACTATGAAAAACCTGAATTTGAAATTTCATCAAAATTTGTTGAATTAGACAGAGGAAATGATTTTTATGCCCCTCAGTCTATGCAGGACGATAAAGGAAGAAGAATAATTATCGGATGGATGGGTATACCTGAAGAAGAAGATTTCCCAACTTTAAAAAATGAATGGATTCACTGTTTAACATTACCTAGAGAATTGAAAGTAATAGATGGTCGACTTTATCAATATCCAATTTCTGAAATGGAAAATTTAAGAGGAGAAAGAATTGAATTTAACGCTTCTGTAAATGATGAAGTAGAGATAGGAACAGGTGTAACTTATGAATTAATAGCGAAATTTAAAAATATAAATTCTGATTTTGGATTAAAATTAAGAGCAAACGAAAATAGAAGTAGTGAAACCGAAGTAAAATTTGATTTTAATAGTAAAAAACTTGTTTTAGATAGAAGTAAAGGTGAACAAACAGATAAAAGAGATAGAAAAGTTTTTTTAGGTGAGATAAATGAATTAGAACTTAGAATATTTGTGGATAAGTCTTCAATAGAAGTATTCGTAAATGATGGGGAAGAAGTGTTTTCTTCAAGAATTTTTCCGAAAATAAATGCAGATAAAATAATTTTATTTTCTGAAAAAAGCATTAATGTAAATATAGAAAAATGGGAATGGAAATAAAATGGAAAATAATAAAAAAACTTATATAAAATATAAAAAAGACGGTGTAGATAATATTAAATTGGATATTATTGAATTATTAGATGATATACAAAATGGTAAATACAGTAATATACAAATGAATTATTATTTTAATGAAAAAAATTATACTTCAAAGGAAAAATTATTTGTAACAAATATTGTAAATGTTACTTTAAAAAATTTAATTTATATTGATTATTTACTATCAAAAGTTACAAAAAATATACAAAAAAGAAGAATAAAACATCTTTTAAGAATTTCGGCAGCACAGTTGTTTTTTACAGATGCGGATAATGCAGGAGTTGTCTATGAAGCTGTGGAATTATCTAAAATCATTAATTCACATCAAGTTTCTTTTGTAAATGCTACATTACATAGTTTAATAAATAACAAAAAGAATATTGATGAGGAAATATATAAAAATAAAATGGAAGATATACTGTATTCTTATCCTCAATGGTTTGTAAATAAGCTTAAAGATGATAATCCAGAAAATTATTTAGAAATAATGAAATCTTATAAAACCAGAAGTTATATTTCTGTGAGATACGACAAAAATATTTTAAATAAAAACAAATTCGATAAAATTTTATCGAACATTAAATCTGAAATATTATTTTCTGTAGATGAAGTATACTATTTATCCAATGGAAATATTTTAAGCACAGATGAATTTAAAAAAGGAAATATTGTCGTTCAAGACGCTTCATCATATTTAGCAGTAAAGAATTTAGACATAGAAGATAACGATGTTGTTTTAGATGCATGTAGTGCTCCTGGGGGTAAATCTTTAGCTATATTACAATGGTTCAATCCTAAGTTACTAGTATCCACTGATATTTATGAGCATAAAATAAAATTACTAAATGATATGAAAAACAAATATAATTATGATAATTTTGATATAAAATTGAATGACGCCACTGAAATTGATAAATTAAATATTAAATTTGATAAAATATTATTAGATGTTCCATGTAGTGGTCTAGGAGTTCTTAGAAAAAAACCAGAAAAAATTTATTCTTTAACAAATAATAAAATAAAAGAATTAAAAAAATTACAACAAAAAATATTTAAAAGTGCTTATTTATCGTTAAAAAATGATGGAAGTATTATCTACAGCACATGTACTTTTTCTAAAAATGAAAATACAAATAACGTTAAATCTTTTCTTGAAAAATATGATAATTTGAAAGTTGAAAAAATAGTTATTCCAGAAAATGTATTTGTAGAAGAAGACGAATTTGGCGGAGTGTATATAAGTCACAAAAATAAATATTTAGATGGGTTTTATATAATAAAATTTATAAAAAAAGGTTAATAAGAAAGGTATTAGAATGCAGTTTAATTTAAATGATGATGTAAGATTTATACTTAAACAATTAAATAAAAATGGAACTGGATTTCTAGTAGGTGGCGCTCTTAGAGATTTGACTTTAGGAAACGATCCTGAAGATTATGATTTTGCAACAGACATCGAATACAAGAAATTAAAAAATATTTTTAAAGAATATAATCCAAAAGAGATTGGGACACATTTTGGTATTATAATGATAAATATAAATGGTAAAGAATATGAAATTGCAAAATTTAGACAGGAAAGTGGTATTTATAATAGTAGATATCCCAAAAGTATTAAGTTTGTGAATAATATAAATATTGACTTAAAAAGAAGAGATTTTACGATGAATTCTTTGGCATATAACGAAGAAGTTGGATTAATAGATTTATTTGGAAGTTTAAATGATATAAAAAATAAATCTATAAAATTTGTTGGGAATCCAAAATTACGTATAGAAGAAGATTCATTAAGGATTATGCGTGCTTTTAGGTTTATGTCCAAATTAGGTTTTAATTTGGAAAAAAAAACATCTGAAGCAATTTATGAAAAAAGGAAATTTTTAAATAAAATATCTAGAGAAAGAATTTTTGATGAATTAAAAATGATTTTATTAGGAAAAAATGTAAAAAAAACTTTAATTGAAATGAAAAAATTAGGAATATTGGAATTAATAATTCCTGAATTTAAATATACTTATGGTGTTTTCATAAAAAAAGAAAATTTATTTAAAAGTATAATTAATACAGTAGAACATACACCAGTGGATACAATTACTAGGCTTTCTGCATTATTTTTTAATTTAGGTAAAATAAATACCAAAACAATTGATGCAAAAGGATCAATAAGTTACGATGGTTATGAAAAAGAAAGTGCATTGATTGCTGAAATTCAATTAAAACATTTAAAGGCTTCTAATGAAATAATTTATTCTGTAAAAAAAATAGTTAAAAATTTTACATTGTTATACAAAAATTCTACAAAAAAAGAATTGAAAAAGATAGCATTAGATTTTGGAGATAAAAATTTAGAAAGATTATTTGATTTGATGAACGCAAATTTAAATTCAAAAAGAACAATTTTTAAAAATAGAAAAATGAAAGTTCAAAACCTAATAGAAAGAATGAATTTAATAAAAAGAGAAGGCCCTATTCCAAGTATTAAAGATGTAAATATAACAGGAGTTGATCTTAT
>JAGOWQ010000009.1 GCA_018060185.1 Leptotrichiaceae bacterium
ACTTATATTTGTCTCTGTAGCTCAGTCGGTTAGAGCATTTGACTGTTAATCAAAGGGTCGTTGGTTCGAATCCAACCAGGGACGCCATATTTATTTGAAGTTTTTTACTTCATTTTTTTTTGGTTATTTTCTAATTTTATTACAATTTTTTGATTTTTTTGTTATAATGTATTGATAATATAAAATTTATAAAGAAAGAGAATAAAAATGATAAAAAAATATTTTAAAAGTTTTGATGAAAAAGAGATACCTTATTTATTTTTTGAATCTAGCAGAAATGATTTTAACAATAATATTGTAATACTACATGGTATGGTAGAACATGTGAATAGATACGAAGAATTCGGACATTTTCTTTCAGTAAACGGTTATAATGTTTACATTATTGAAATCAGAGGACATGGAGAACTAAGAGACAATCTATTTGGAGATTTTGGTAAAAGAGGTATAAAAGAAGTTTTTTATGATATTGAAATTTTTTTCAATGAATTATCATCAAAGAATGGAATATCACGAGAAAATACAGTTATTTTTGGTCATAGTATGGGAGCTTTAATGGCAACAAAGCTCATGATTGAAATGAAATATAAAAATTTAATTATTTCAGGATTTTCACTACAAAAACCTATTTTTTCTTTTATAGGAAAAATTGTGACTTATTTAGAAAGAATGATTATATTTAAAAAGAAAAGCACTTTTAATAAAAAATTTAGAAAATATAATTCTTTTTTTGATCCAATTCATACGAAGAGTGACTGGTTGACAAGAGATGTAGATGAAGCTATTAAGTTTGTAGAAGATGATAACTGTGGCTATCCTGTAACACCAAAATTTTTTACAGGAATATTTGAAATGATTAATTTTATTAATAGAAATTACAAAAAAATAGAAAAAGATGCAAGAATATTAAATTTATATGGAACAGAAGATAAATCTATGGATATAGAACATTTAAATAGGATATTATCAAAATTGAGGAAGAAAAAAATAAAAATAAATGTAATAGCCAATGAAAACGGAAGACATGAGTCGTTGAATGAAATAAATAAATACGTTATTTATGATGAAATATTAAAATGGTTAAATGAAGTTGTAAAATAAATGAATAGTAAAAAATAATAAAAGTGAGGTAATTAAAATGATTAGTTTTAAAAAAGATTTTTCTTTAATGGCTAGCCTGCTTATACCAGTGGCAGTAGGGATAAATTTTACTGGGTTTGGGATAGTAAAATTATTAGGTCTTCCTATATTTTTAGATTCAATAGGAACAGTATTTATAAGTCTTATAGCAGGTCCTTGGGTTGGGATAGCTACTGCTATTATAACAAGTTTGATAACAGGAAGCTTTTCTCCTGAATATCTTGCATTTATGCCAGTATCTATAATTATGGCTTTATGCATGGGTATTTTAGGAAAATTTAAAATCATAAATTTATTTATGAAAACAGTAGTTTGTGCTTTTCTTTTAATGATGATTGCAATAATTGTTTCAGCGCCTATAATAGTATTGCTATTTGGTGGAAATACTGGAAATGCCACAGCGGGGGTAACTGCGTTTTTCTTAGCGACTGGTCATAGCATTTGGGTTTCAGTTTTTAGTGCTAATTTTATTTATGAACCTATAGATAAAATTATAACAGCAATAGTTGCAATGTCAATAATAAAAAGTATGTCATCAAGATATCTTATAAAATTTAAACATGGAGAAAATTATATAAAGTCTAAAAAATAAAATATAAACAGGAGAATAATTTATGTTGAAAAATATTTTAAAAGAGATATACCCAACTACAAAATTTATAATGTCAGTTATTTTATTTTTGTCTTCTTTTATAATTCCTGGTTGGTTTTATAGTTATTTCATGGTTTTAATTTGCGGAATTATAGCTTATTTTTATAGTAAATTAGGGATTTATTTGAAAAGAATATTTTTTAGTTTATTTTGGCTTTTAACAGTAATATTTATTATTCAGAGTATTTTTATTCCTTATAGCGAGGTATGGATAAAATTTGGTTTTATTTCCATTTATAAAGAAGGATTTTTAAAAGCAGTAAGTGTCACTTCTAAAATAACAGCTTTTGTTTCAATTTTAACAATGTTAACATTAATAACAACTGCAAAAGATTTTACTCTTTCACTTGAAAAAAAAGGGTTAAATCCTAAAATTACATTTATTTTAATGCTTACTTTACAAATGATACCTGAAATGCAAAAACAATCAAAGATTATAATGGATTCACAAAGATCAAGAGGTGTAGAAACAGAAGGAAATATTTTTATTAGGGCGAAAGCTTTAATACCAGTGTTTATACCTTTAGTACTTTCATCTATAGCAAACACTGAAGAAAGAGTTATAACTCTTGAATCAAGAGGATTTTCTTCAGAAACGAAAAGAACGAGACTTTACGATATAGAAAAATCTAAATATGATACACCTTTTACAGTAGTTCTTTTAATTTATATTATATTATGTATCGTATGGAGGGTATTATGGGTTATTTTAAATTAAAAAATATTAATTATAAATATTTATTAGGTGAAAAAGAAGTATTAAAAAATATAAATTTAGAAATAGAAAAAGGAGATTTTTTGGCTATTGTTGGGAAAAATTCTTCAGGGAAAACAACACTTTGCAATGTTTTAAGAGGATTTATACCAAGTTTTTATAAAGGAGAACTTCAAGGAGAGGTTATTTTTCGAGATAAACCTATTTTAGAGTATACTTCTGGAGAAATTGCTCAAAAAATAGGATTTGTTTTTCAAAATCCTTTTACTCAAATAAGTGGAGTTAAAGAAACTGTTTATGATGAGTTGGCATTTGGACTTGAAAATTTAGGATTAGAAGTTGAATACATAAAAAATAGAGTAGAAGAAGTTTTAGAATTGCTAGAAATAAAAGATTTAAAGCATAAAAATCCTTATGAACTTTCAGGAGGACAATGTCAAAAAGTGGCACTTGCTTCTATAATAGCTATGAATCCAGAAGTTCTGATAATAGATGAACCAACATCACAATTAGATCCTAAAGGAACAGAGGATATATTTAAAATAATATCTGTAATGGCAGAACAAGGTAAGACTATAATATTAGTTGAACATAAATTAGAGTTAATTTCAAAGTATGCTAAAAATGTAATTGTTTTAGATGATGGAGAGATACTATTAAAAGGAAAAACAAAAGAGATTTTGAGTAATAAAATATTACTCGAAAAAGAAATAGGGATGACTCAATATACAATGTTAGCTTATAATTTAATGGAGGAAAAAAATATTAAATTTAATAAAATACCTGTAACAAAGGAAGACATAATAGATGGATTGAAAAATAGTCAAGAGGTAAATATATGAGTTTTATAAAAATAGAAGATATGACATTTGCATATCCTGATAAAACTATTGCAGTAGATAGAATTTCTCTTAATATAGAAAAGGGAGAAAAAATAGCATTAATAGGTCAAAATGGTGCTGGAAAGACTACAACTGTAAAAACATTAAACGGATTATTAAAACCAACTTCAGGAAATGTAATCATAGATGGTTGGAACACGAAAGATTACACTACAGCAAAAATGAGTAAAAAAGTAGGTTATGTTTTTCAAAATCCTATGAATCAAATATTTAATAATAGAGTTTATAGTGAAATAGAGTATGGTTCTAAAATGTTAAAATATAGTAAGGATGAAATAAAAAAATTAGTGGAAGAAGCTATTATATTAACTGAATTAGAAGAATATGTAGAAGAAAATCCATATAATTTATCTTATTCTATGAGAAAATTTGTTACAATAGCATCTATTATTGCTATGAAAACAGATGTTATTATAATGGACGAGCCAACAGCAGGTCAAGATTTAAAGGGGATGAAAATATTAAAAAAAATAATAGATAAACTATCATCACAAGGAAAAACTATAATTACAATAACTCATGATATGGAATTTGTTGTAAATAATTTTGATAGAGTAGTCGTTATGGCAAATAAAAAAATTATTGCTGATGGAGATAAAAAAGATATATTTTGGAAAGAGGATATACTTGAAAAAAGTAAAGTGAAACAACCATATATAAGTGATTTAGCTAAGGAATTATGTATGGATGGAAATGTTTTGAGTATAGATGATTTTATAAAAGAAATTTAAAGGAGAAAAAGGTGGACTTAGTTTATTTAGATAACGCAGCATCAACTAAAATGTTACCAAGAGTAATAGAGGAAATGACAAAATCTTATATAGAAAATTATGCTAATCCCTCTTCAACTCATAGATTAGGTCAAAAATCTAAAGGAGCGTTGGAAAAAGCAAGAAATATAATAGCTGGTTGTTTTGGAGTCGAAGCAAGTGAAATAATATTTACATCAGGCGGAGCAGAAGGAAACAACTTAATTTTAAGAGGGGCTATGAATGCATATGATTATAAAGGAAAACATATAATAACTTCAAAAATAGAGCATTCTACGGTATTAAAAACATGTTATCAATTGGAGAAAGAAGGTTACGAAGTAACATATCTTGATGTGGATAAAAATGGGGTAATTGATCTAGAGCAGTTAAAAAAAAGTATAAGAAAAGACACTGTCATAGTTTCAATAATGTATGCTAATAATGAAACAGGAGTAAAACAACCAATAGAAGAAATTGGAAAGATACTTGAAAAAACAAATATAATGTTTCATACAGATGCAGTTCAAGTAATAGGAAAGGAAATGATTTTTCCTAAAAATATGGGAGTTAATGCTATAACTGGTTCATCTCATAAATTTCATGGACCAAAGGGAGTTGGTTTTGTATTTTTAGACAAAAATTTTTTAATAGAAAAAGAAATTTGGGGTGGATTTCAAGAAAGAAATAGAAGAGCAGGAACTGAAAATGTTAACGGGATAATTGGAATGGGAGTTGCATTGGAAGAAGTATATAAAGATATATATAGTAAAGTTGAAGTAGAAGAGAAATTACATAAATATTTAGAAAAAAGAATAAAAAAAGAAATAAACGGAGTTACAATTAACGGTGAAAGTTCAAATAGAATAGAAAATATATCAAATATAAATATAAAAGATTGTGACATACAGACACTACTTATTGCACTTGATTTAAGAGGTATATGTGTAAGTGGAAGCTCAGCTTGTATGTCTGGCGTTCAGGAAGTGTCTCATGTATTAAAAGAGATGGGATTATCTAATGAAGAATTAAAAAGTTCTTTCAGAGTTAGTATAGGAAGATACACAACTAAGGAGGAAATAGACTATTTTATAGAAAATTTAAAAGAAATTGTTAAAATAGAAAGAGGTGAATAATTTTGAAAAATTCCCTTAAATTACTTGATGAGGTATTAAATAAAAAAAATTATACTAAAGAAGATATTATTTATTTAATGAGTTTAAAAAAACCAGAATATTTGGAAAAGTTGTATAAAAAAGCCTATGAAGTCAAAGAAAAATATATAGGAAAAAAAGCTTATTTTAGAGGTCTTATTGAGTTTTCTAATAAATGTATAAAGGATTGTTTATATTGCGGAATAAGGGCAAGTAATACAGATGTTGAAAGATTTGATATGACAAAAGAAGAGATATTAGAAATGGCACATTGGGCTTATGAAAATAGATATGGTTCACTTACATTGCAATCAGGAGAAAGACAGGACGATTTTTTTACTGAATACATAACTGATTTGATAAAAGATATAAAAAAAATATCTAATGGAAATCTTGGGCTTACTTTATGTTTAGGGGAGCAGACAGAGAAAACATATAGAAAGTGGTTTGAAGCTGGAGCACACAGATATTTACTGAGAATAGAAACTACTAATGAAAAATTATATAAAAAAATCCATCCTAACAATGAAAAACATTCTTTTGAAAAAAGAAAAGATTGTCTTAAATTATTAAAAAAAATAGGCTATCAAGTTGGAACGGGAGTTATGATAGGTCTTCCAGAACAAACAGAAGAAGATTTGGTAAATGATATTTATTTTTTCAAAGAAATGGATATTGATATGATAGGAATGGGCCCTTATGTTGTTCATAAAGATACTCCTTTAGGAAAAGAAGTTTTAAATAGAGAAGACAATAATGAAGAAAAAATATATGAAAGATTTAATTATGGTCTTAAAATGATTGCCATAACTAGAATTTTTTTAAAAGATGTAAATATAGCAGCAACAACAGCGCTTCAAGCTATCAATCCTTTGGGCAGAGAATTAGGATTAAAGGCAGGAGCTAATATTTTGATGCCTATAATAACTATTCCAAAACATAGAGAAAAATATCAACTTTACGATAATAAACCTTGCATTGATGATAATTCTGATCAATGTAAAGTTTGTTTAACTGGAAGAGTAAGGAGTGTGGGAGATACCATAGGATTTGGAGAATGGGGAGACTCGCCACATTTTTCTAGATCCATTTTGGAGGAATAGAAATGGATAAAAAAAAGGAAAAACATAAGTATAAAATATTATGCATAAGTGATATAGAAATACTTAATAAGATGGAAGAAAATTTACTCAAACAAAGATTTAAAGATATTGATTTTATTATGTCTGCTGGAGATGTTTCAAATAGGTATTTAGATTATTTAGTATCAGTATTAAATAAAGATATAATAATAGTAAATGGTAATCATATATATCATAAAGATTATCCTATAACTTTTGCAAAAAATATAGATGGAAAATTTTTGAAATATAAAGGACTTAGAATATTGGGATTAGACGGATGTAAAGTATACTCTTTTAAAGAACATCAGTACACTGAAAATCAGATGAAAATGAAAATATTGAAAAATATATTTTATCTTTTAAAAGGAGTAGATATAGTTCTAAGTCATGCTAGCCCTTCAGGAATACATGATGTTAATGACGGTGTTCATGATGGTTTTAAAATTTTTCATAAAATTATTAAATATTTCAAACCTAAATTATGGATACACGGTCATATACATCTTCCAAATTTTATGGTCTATCAAGATACTGTTATTGGAAAAACAACAGTATCAAATACATTTGGATACAGAGTATTTATTTTTGAAAAATAGAAGTATTTCATGAGGAGAATATTGTGGAAAATTCAAGTTATAAGTCAGAAGCTCAAGAAGCATATAAAAAATTTATAAAATCTTCTAAAGGGATATTAGGGTTAAACTTAAAAAAAAGGGAAAATTTAAAATCATTTTCTGAAATTCAAAAAGAAGAAAATGCATATAATAGTATAGACTTAGGAATAAAAGAAGTTTCTATAAAAAAAATAATAGGAAGTGTAGAAAAATTTGAAGATTTTGATGAAAATTTTATCCCAAAAAATAATATAGTAAGGATGAGATGGGAAAATATTTATTTGGCACATATAAAAGATGAGACTCTTCCTCCGATAATTTTATATAAAATTAAAGATTTTTATTATGTTTATGATGGAAACCATAGAGTGTCTGTAGCAAAATATTTGAATTTTGTTTCTATAGAGGCAGAAGTTCAAGAATTTTTACCTAGCACGAATAAAAAAGAAGAAGTTATATATAGAGAAAGTATGATTTTTGAAAAAGAAACAGGATTAAGCGATATTTTATTTTCAAATCCAATAAGATATAAGTATCTAAAAAATGAAATATCAAGTTATATAGAAAAATTATATGGAAATGATAAAAAAATAGAATATGATGATAAAGAATATAAAATAAAGGTAAAAGAATGGTATTTAAATATTTTTGAACCTATAAAAAATATTATTTTGGATAATAATTTACTCTTAATTTATAAAGAAAGTAATATTAATGATGTATTTAGCTTTTTTTTAGAACATAAATATTATTTAAGTAAAAATTTTTCTAAGGACGTAGGATATTCATACAGTATAATAAACTTCATAAATCTAACGAAAACAAGACAAAATAAAAATTTTGAAAGTAAGTTTATAATAAAAGAAAAAAATAAAAATTGGGATAAATTATTAAGAGTAGATTTTTTAAAAGAAATTAATACATCAGTTAAATTAGAATACGATAAAGTTGAAAAAAATAGTTATAGTTATTTTATAAATAAAATAAAAAGATTACCTAATAAATATGAAAATTATTTTTTAAACATTACAAAAAAAGAAAACAATATTTTTAAGTATATTTCAAATTACTGTAAAATTATACATAAGAAAAGTATATATGATTTAAAAGACATAAGAGAAGTTATTTTAAATTATATTGTTGAAATATTCATTCCTATAGTGGAAATTTCTAAAAGTGAAGAAAAATTTTTGAAAAATTATGAAAAAATACAAAATGACTTTTTTTTCCTTTTAGAAAATGAAAAAGCACTTATTTCAGAGGGTAAAATTATTAAGTATGAGGATATTATTGAAAATATAGTTGGTTATAATATTTTGGATAATATAAGTGTAAAAAAAATCATTTTAAATGAAAAAATAAATGAGTTATTTAAAAATTTAAAATATAATAATAAGTTTTCAGAAATATACAATGAATACGGTAAAATAAATGAATATTTAACTTTAGAAGTATTTTTTAAATTGATGGATAATATGGGAGAAACAGAGTTTATAAAAAAATTGGAAAATGAAATTTATCAGTTAAAAAATAGTGATGAACTAATAAAATATAAGACTGAAAGCGTATTAAGTGTATTATCGGGAGAAGACAGTTTTTCTTTTATTGATTATTATGTTAGAAATATAGAAAACTATAAAAAGGTGATTGAATGAAAATAAAAGCGATATTTATGGATATGGATGGAACACTTTTAAACAGCAATAATTTAGTTTCAGAAAAATTAAAAAATAAACTACAAGAACTTGAAAAAAAAGGGATAAAAATATTTATAGCGACTGGAAGGAGTTATGCAGCTACAAGTAATTACGTGAGAGAAATTGGAATAAAAAATCCTGTCATAACATACAATGGCGGGAAAATTATATCTCCTTTAACAAATGAAGTTATTTATGAAAATCCTATTAATCCTAAAAATGTAGAAAAGTTAATAAAAATTTCTAGAGAAAGAAAAATACATTTGAATCTATATTTAGATGATAGACTTTATATAGAAAAAGAAAGTGAAGAAGGGGTAGCGTATTCTAAAAAATCTGGGATGCCTTATATTTTAGAAAGTTTTGATAGTTTTATAGGTAAATCATCAACAAAAGGGCTTTTTTTAGCTCCTAATAAAGTTCTTTTTGAATTGAAAACTGAATTAGAAAAATATATGGAAGATATTTATTTTGTATTTTCTCAATCTACTTATTTAGAGGTATTAAATAAAAATGTAGATAAAGGATTTGCTGTAAAGAGTATAATGGAAAAATATAGTTTTTCTAAAGACGAAGTAATGGCTTTTGGAGATCAGTGGAATGATTTTAAAATGCTAAAAGGAGTTGAATATGGATATTTAATGGGAAATGCTAGCGATGAATTAAAAAAAGAATTTCCTAAAAATAGAATAACTCTATCAAACAATGAAGACGGCATTTATCATATAATAAAAAATATTAATGTATAACAATTTTTAAAATGAAATGAAATTGTCAAAAAGGATGGTGATGGCAGTGGGGAAAATAGCGCATTTAAAATTACATACGGAGTATTCCCTACTGGAAGGTGTAGGGAAAATAGATGAATATACTTCTAAAGCGAAGCTATTGGAAATAGATGCTCTTGCAATTACTGATACTTCAATGTTTGGAGTAATAGAATTTTATAAAAAATGTAAAAAAAATGGAATAAAGCCCATAATAGGATTGGAAGTTTATTTAGATGGTATATTTTCTGAAGGGGAATATTCTTTAACTTTAATTGCAAAAAATAAAAAAGGATATAGAAATTTATCAAAATTATCTTCTTTATCTTATAGTAGGTTTAATAGAAGGCGAAATAAAATAAAATATGAAGAATTAATGAATTATTCTGAAGATTTGTTTGTTCTTTCTGGGGGAATACATAGTGAGGTTATTAAAGGACTTTTAGAATATAAATATTCTGAAGTAAGAAAAATTATAAAAAAATTTAAAGATGATTTTAAAGACAATTTTTATTTAGAAATTCTATCTATAAAAAGATTAGAAAATATTAGAAAAATAATGAAAGAGTTAGTAGAAGATTTGAATATAAATTACATTTTTTCAAATGACGTTTATTATCCTAATAATGGAGATGCTATATTACAAAAAATAATGACATCTATTAAAGAAGGAAATAAACTAGAAACTGAACATCAAGATATTTTATATGATGATTTATATTTGAAATCTTATAATCAAATGAAGGATAGTTTTATAAATTTTGATGAAGAATTTTACCAAAAAGGAATTGAAAATATATATAAAATAGTTAATAAATGTAATGTAGATTTTGAATTTGATCAATTTAAATTTCCAAAATATGACCTCCCAGAAGGTATAACAGAGAAGGAATATTTAAGAAAGCTAGTTTACGAAGGGCTTTCCAAAAAGTATTTAAATGAAACAGTTGAAATAAATAGTAGTGAAAAAGAGAAAGAATTAAAAGAAAACTTAAAAAATAAAAACTTATCAAATATCGTAGAAAGAATGGAATACGAACTTAATATTATAAATAGTATGGGATATAATGGATATTTTATTATAGTTTGGGATTTTATAAAATTTGCTAAGGAAAATGGAGTTTATGTCGGACCTGGAAGAGGTTCTGCTGCAGGAAGTTTAGTATCTTATGCTCTTAATATTACAGAAATAGATCCTATAAAATATAATCTTATTTTTGAAAGATTTTTAAATCCTGAGAGAATATCTATGCCAGATATAGATATTGATTTTGATCAAGAGCAAAGAGAAATAGTAATAGATTACGTACTAAATAAATATGGAAAAGAGCATGTAGCCCATATTATAACATTTGGAACACTAAAGGCAAGAGCAGCTATTAGAGATGTTGGAAGAGTATTAAATGTTGATCTTAGAAAAGTGGATAAAACTGCAAAATTAATTCCTTTTAATATGGATTTAACAGTTGCTTTAGAAGATATTGAAAGCTTAAAGTCTTTATACAATGAAGATGAAGAGATAAAAAAAATATTAGATTATTCATTAAAGATAGAAGGTAGGGTAAGGCATGCTTCAGTACATGCTGCAGGACTTGTAATTTCTAAAGAAGAATTAGATGATGAGATTCCATTGTATTCTGATGGGAAAACTCCTATGGTTTCAACTCAGTATCAAATGAAAGAGTTAGAAGAATTAGGTATATTAAAAATAGATTTCTTAGGACTTAAAAACCTTACAGTTTTAAGGAAAACAGTAGAAAATATAGAAAAAACAAAAAATGAGAAAATATCTTTGGAAAAAATACCTTTAGAAGATAAAAAAACTTATAAATTAATGACATCAGGTGATACTTTGGGAGTATTTCAATGTGAATCTTTTGGTATAAGACAGCTTATGAAAAAAATGAAAATAGAAAAATTTGACGATGTGACTGCTCTTCTTGCGCTTTATCGTCCAGGACCTTTAAGAAGTGGAATGGTTGATGATTTCATAGCTTCTAAAAATACAAAAGCAGAAATAAAATATCCTGATAATTCTTTAAAAGAAATTTTAGAAGAAACTTATGGAGTGATTTTATATCAAGAGCAAGTAATGAAAATAGCAAATGAAATGGCTGATTATTCCCTTGGAGAAGCAGATGAATTAAGACGTGCTATAGGTAAAAAAATTCCTGAAATAATAGAACAAAATAGAGAAAAATTTATAAAAAAAGCAGTGGATAAAGGTACTAACGAAAAAAAAGCTTACGAAATATATAATTTAGTAGATAAATTTGGAGGATATGGTTTCAATAAATCACATTCTGCAGCTTATGCTCTAATTGCTTATTGGACTGCTTATTTTAAAGCTAATTATACAACAGAATTTTTTTCTGCTGTTATGTCTACTGAAATGTATAATATTGACAGACTTTCGGTATTTATAAATGAAGCTAGAGAAAAAGGGATAGAAATATTAGTTCCTGACGTAAATTTATCTAGTTATGAGTTTAGTGTTGAAAATAATGGGATAAGATTTGGAATGACAGCTATAAAAGGGATAGGAATAAATTTTGTAACTGAAATAATTGAAGAAAGAAAGACACCTTTTATGACATATGAGGATTTCGTGTACAGAATGAAACAGAAAGGATTAAATAAAAAACATTTAGAATCTCTTATATTATCTGGAAGCCTTGATAATATACCTGGAAATAGAAAAGAAAAGTTTTCCTCCTTAGATAAAGTTATGGATTGGAGTCAAAAAAAATATGAAGCAGAAGAAGATCTTCAAATGATTTTATTTGGAGGTAAAAGTCAAAGAATAGGAGATTTTTATCTTGAAAAGCAAGAAGAATATTCTCAGAGTATCCTCTTGAAAAATGAAAAAGAATACTTGGGAATATACGTATCCAATCATCCTTTAAATGCTAAAAAAAAATTAATTGAAATAATGGATTATACTAAAATAACTGAATTGGGAGACTGGAGAAATAGAAATAAAATAGGAAGATTTAACAAAATAAGATTAATAGGTATTATAAAAAATGTAAATAAAATAGTGACTAAAATGTCTGGAGAACCTATGGCAAAATTTGAGTTGGAAGACTTTACAGGTTCAATAGAAATTATATGCTTTCCAAAAGATTTTATCAAGTTTGGTTATAAAATATATGAAGAAGAAATTGTAATAATAGAAGGGCATGTAAATCAAGAAGGTAATAAATACCATTTAGTTTTAAATAACATAAATAGTGTGGATGAATTAGAAGAAAACAAAGGACTTAAATTATATATTTTAATAGACGATGAAAGTCAAGAACAGGTATCAGCTTTGAAAAATTTAATTATGAAAAATAAAGGAGATAATAACGTATATTTTGCTATGAACACAAAAGGGAAGCAAGAATTAGTTAGATTAAATAAAAAATATAATGTCAATTTGACTAAAATATTTTTGCGTGAATTAATAAAAATAGTAGGATTAAAAAAAATAAGATTACGTTAAGATTGAAAAAAAACAGTTGATATGATAAAATATACATAAATAGTTTGAAGACTCATAATATAGGAGGATGTATGGAGCTCAAGGATATAAAAGAGTTAATGAAAGTATTGAAAAATGAAGAAATGTCCGAGTTAAAAGTTAGATATGGTAAAATAAAACTTACTTTAACGAATTCTGGACAATATAAAGAAGAGCCAAAAATTGAAATTAATGAAATAGTAAATGAAGTAAAAGGAGAAGATAATAAGATCAAAGAAGAAATTGTAAAATCTCAAAATGTAGGAATAATAAAACTATCTAAAATTGAAAAAGGAATGGAAGTTGTGAAGGGAACTATACTTGGTAAAATAAGGACTATAGGAGTGGATACTGATGTTAAATCTCCTGCTAAGGGAATTTTAAAAGAAATATTAGTTTCTGATCAAGCTTCTGTTGACTTTGCAAAACCTTTATTCATAATAGAAGTATTATAATTAAAAAAAAGTCTAAATGAAGAAAATAAAATTGGGAGGAACAATGTTTAAAAAAATATTAATAGCAAATAGAGGAGAAATAGCCGTAAGAATAATAAGAGCAGCTAGGGAATTGGGGATTACAACAGTTGGAGTATATTCAGAAGCTGATGCAGAATCACTTCATGTAAAGTTAGCTGATGAGGCATTATGCATTGGACCAGCTAGTAGTTCAGATTCTTATTTAAAGATACCTAATATTATAGCTGCTGCACAGGCAACTGGAGCAGAAGCTATTCATCCAGGATATGGATTTTTAGCTGAAAATGCCTCTTTTGCTAAAATATGTGCTCAAAATAATATAGTATTTATAGGGCCTAAGCCTGAATTAATAAATATGATGGGAGATAAGGCAACAGCAAGAGAAACAGCTATAAAAAATAAGGTTCCAATAACAAAAGGTTCGGATGGAATTGTTCCTAATGTGGATGAAGCTAAAAGTGTTGCAAAGAGCATAACTTATCCTGTTATGATAAAAGCTACTGCTGGTGGTGGTGGAAAAGGTATGAGAATAGCCCACAATGAAAAGGAATTATTGGAAAACTTCATAGCAGCTCAAAATGAAGCAAAAGCAGCATTTGGAAATCCTGATGTATATATAGAAAAGTATGTTGAAGAGCCAAGGCATGTAGAAATACAAGTTATAGGTGATAAGTACGGAAATGTAATTCATTTGGGGGAAAGAGACTGCTCTATTCAAAGAAGACATCAAAAATTAGTTGAAGAGGCTCCTTCTGCAGGAATTGATGAGAAAACAAGAGAAAAAATGGGTAAGTTTGCGGCAAAATTAGCTAAAGGTATTGGATATGATAGTGTTGGAACATTGGAATTTTTAGTTGATAAAAATATGAATTTTTATTTTATGGAAATGAATACAAGAATTCAAGTAGAGCATACTATAAGTGAGGAAATAACAGGTATAGACTTAATAAAAGAGCAAATAAGAGTTGCAGCTGGAGAAAAATTAAGTGTATCTCAAAAGGATGTTATTATTTCAGGGCATGCAATAGAGTGTAGAATAAATGCTGAAGATTCTGAAAATGGATTTTTACCGTCATCAGGAACTTTAGAAAGATATATTCCTTCAGGAGGAATAGGAGTAAGAGTGGACTCACATTCTTATCAAAATTATGAAATACCACCTTATTATGATTCAATGATAGCAAAATTAATTGTAAAAGGGAAAACAAGAGAAGAAGCTATTGCAAGAATGAAAAGAGCTTTAAAAGAGTTCATAATTGAAGGAGTAGATACAACAATACCTTTTCATTTAAAAGTTTTAGATAATGAAGCATTTAAAAAAGGAGTAATATATACAAATTTTATAGAAACACATTTTACAGAAACATTAGAAAAATAAAAAAGATAAAAATAGGAGGAATTTATTATGAATGAATTAGGAAATATAAGCATATCATCAGAGGTAGTATCAGTAATAGCTGAAACAGTAATATCTGAAATAGACGGTGTCTATGGTTTGGCGGGGAATAGTTCAAAAAATGAAATAGTTAAATTTTTTCAAAATGTATCTTCTGGATCTCCAAAAGGAATAGAAGTTGAAATAGGAGAGACTGAATGCACATTAGATTTATATATTGTTGCTAAATATGGATTTAAATTACCAGCATTAGCAGGAGAAATTCAAAATGAAATAGTAAAATCAATAACTGAAATGACGGGATTAAAAGTTCAAGAAGTTAATGTTTTCATACAAAGAGTAGTAAAAGTTGATGAAAAAGAAGAGATTACAGAAAGTGTAGTAGTGGATGCTACTCCAGGAATAATTGAAGGATAGGAGTAAAATATGATAACTATATTGAGTTTTTTAACTAAAATATCTATTATATTGGGATTAGGTGCAACAATTTTTACAAGTATTTCTGATTTAGTTTTGAAAACTACTTATTTAGATCAATTTGATGATTTTATTAATTTGGGAAGTCCAAGGATTAAAATAGTATTAGCATTATTAGCAATAGCATATTTGATAATATTTATTTTATCTTTTATAAATAGGTTAACAAAATATTCTCAAAATAGAAAAATAAAAAATAAAAATGGCGAGATAGAAGTAAGTATTAAAACAATTAATGAAGTAACAAAAGATTTTTTAGGAAATAAAGATATTATAAAAAATAGTAGAATAAAATCTTATCCTAGTGGAAAATCCGTAGTTATAGAAGCTGTAGTAGAGACTTATAACGTAGATAATTTGAGTGAAAAATTATCTAAAATACAAGAAGGTCTTTCTGAATATGTGTTTAAATATACTGGTATATTAGTAAAAAGAAGCAAGATAAAATTGAAAAAAGTTTTAGGAGAAACAATTATTGAAAAAACAATAATAAAAGAACCTGAAACTAAATTAAATGGTAAAATTTATGGAGTAGTATCAGATTCAAAACCAGAATTAACAGATATAACTCCATCTGAAACAATTACTAATGAAGTTGAAAAAATTAAAGATAACACTGAAAAATCAGAAGGGAAAAACTAATGACGCGAAGAGAAATTAGAGAAGAAATATTTAAACTCCTTTTTGAAAGAGAATTAATTGATAATAATATTAATAAAAGAATTGAAGAAGTTATCGAAGAAAATAATATTAAAAAAGAAGATCAGATAGAATTTTTAAAATCATATGTAAAAAATATAATTGAAAATGAAAATTTTTTAATTGAAAAGATTAAAGAAATTCTCGATGGTTGGACATATGAAAGACTAGGAACCTTAGAAAAAGTATTGTTGAAAATTTCATTTTATGAAATCTTACTAGAAAATGTTGGATATGAGATATCTATAAATGAAGCTTTAGAAATATCTAAAAAATATGCTTATGACGATACAAAAGAATTTTTAAATGGTGTTTTGGCAGGATTAGTAAAAAATAAGAAAGAATAAAATTATAAAAAAGCTATCTTAATCAAGTTATGAAATTAAATATTTATTATTAATATTAATTTTAACTTATTTAGATAGCTTTTTATTAGTTATATAAGAAAGTTTAAATAACGTAAAATATAATAAAATAAATTATATAAAATTCAAGATAGGAAGGAAAAAAATATCACAAATATTTTTTATTTATTCTTAATATTATTTTATTACTAAAAAGTTTATTTTATAATTTTAAATGGGCAGCTGATTAAATGATCATCAATAATTCCCAAGGCTTGTAAAAATGAATATACTATAGTAGATCCTACAAATTTGAACCCTCTTTTTTTAAGATCTTTACTTACTTTATCGGAAAGATCACTTGTAGCAGGAACTTCAGAAATGTATTTCCATTTGTTAATAATTCGATTATTATTTGTGAATCCCCAAATATATGTAGAAAATGAACCAAATTCTTCTTGGATTTTCATAAATGCTTTGGCATTAGTCGCTGTAGAGTTTATTTTCAGTTTATTTCTTATAATTCCTGAATCTTCTAAAAGGGATTCTATTTTTTTACTATTATATTCAGAGATAATTTTATAATCAAAATTATCAAAAGCATTTCTAAAATTTTCTCTTTTCTGTAAAATTGTATTCCAACTAAGTCCAGCTTGAAAGCCCTCTAAAATAAGCATCTCAAATATATAGTTGTCATCGTGGGAAGGAACTCCCCATTCCGTATCATGATAATGTATATCCTTTTCACCTTTTGCCCAAGGACAACGATTTTGTTTAATCACGATTACCTCCTTATTAATTTAAATTTTATTTATTAATATATTAAAAATTATTTTGATGCTTCATTATAACTTAATACATAAACTTAGTCAAGTGAGGTTAATACAATGAAAAGGTTAAATCAAAATATTAATTTGTTATAAAAATTAAAATTAAATTAAAAAAATATTGACATTTTTTATAAAGTAATATAGAATCTAAATAACAAATAAAAGGGAATAATTAAAATTAAAATAATAAAAATATAAAATTAGCTGTCATAAATTTGATAGCTATTTTTAAAAATTATAATAATAAATCAAAAATAGTATATAATAAAAATATAAGAGTTATAGAATAAGGGGGGAATATGGCTATAAGTGTACTTAGTTGTAGTTACATGGGTATAGAATCATATATAGTAGAAGTTGAAGTAGATATATCAAACGGATTACCTATTTTTAATATTGTAGGAATGGGAGATTTGGCTATTTTAGAGAGCAAAGAGAGAATAAGAAGTTGCTTTAAGAATTTAGATTTGGAATTTCCTGTAAAAAGAGTTTTGGTTAATTTATCTCCTGCAGATTTGAAGAAAAAAGGGAGTCATTTTGATTTACCTGTATTTATAGGAATACTTGCTAATATTGGGAAAATTAAAAAAATGTATAATTTAAAGAATTATTTGATTTTAGGAGAAATATCACTTAATGGAAAGGTTAAATCTGTTCGTGGTGTTATAAATGCCACTATTTTAGCTAAAGAAAAAGGTATAAAAGGGATAATCGTTCCTTTTGAAAATTATAATGAAGCAAGTTTAATTTCTGAAGTTGAAGTAGTTCCAGTTGGAGAGATAAGAGATGTTATTTCATTTTTAAATGAAAAAATACCCAAAGAAGAATTATATAAATTATTAGTTAATAAAAATATGGAAAATAATATTAAAAAAGAAGAAGAAATAAAAAATATAGATTTTTCTGAAATAAAAGGCCAGTATTTAGCAAAAAGAGCTATGGAAATTGCCGCTGCTGGTGGTCATAGTGTATTTTTAATGGGTGACCCAGGTTCAGGAAAATCTATGATAGCTAAAAGATTTATTACAATCCTTCCAGATATGACAGAAGAGGAAATAATAGAAACAACAAAAATTTATAGTATTTCAGGAATGCTTTCATCTACAGAGCCAATCATAAAAAAAAGACCTTTTAGATCACCTCATCATACAGCAACTCAAACTGCAATGGTAGGCGGAGCGACAAGAGTAGGAGAAATTACTTTAGCGTTAAATGGAGTATTTTTTTTAGATGAACTAGGAGAATTTGGTATAAAGACACTTGAGACCTTAAGACAACCACTTGAAAATGGGAGTATAACTATATCAAGAGCAAACTCAATAATAACTTATCCAGTAAAGAATATAACAATAATGGCTTCTAATCCATCACCATCAGGTTTTTTTCCTGAAGATCCTCAATGTACAGATAGCTTAAGAGATATAAAAAATTATCAAAAAAGATTTTCAGGACCTTTATTGGATAGAGTGGATTTATATGTGGAGATGAGAAGATTGAAAAAAGAAGAAATATTTAGTGAAAAACTGAGTGAAAGCTCAGAAAAAATAAAAGAAAGAGTAATAAAAGCAAGGCAATTGCAAAAGAAAAGATATAAAAGTAACATGTTAAATTTTCAAATGAATAGAAATCAAATTTCTAAATATTGTGAACTAGATAAAGAATCAAAAGAAGTATTGGAAAAAGCCATAGATAGCTTAAAACTTTCTGTAAGAATGTATGATAAAATTTTAAAAATTTCAAGGACAATATCTGATTTAGATAACTCTGAAAAAATAAAAATAAATCATTTATTAGAAGCATTGAATTATAGAAAAAAGTAATATAACAGTAATAAATAATATAAGAAATATTTTTATGAATTTTGAAAAAGATGAGTAAAAATATTTTTTATTTTATAAAATACAATTTTAAATAAAAATATATGAAGCGAATGATTTTTAGATATTCAATATTAACTGTAAAAATGGGTGATAACTTTTTTGCAAAATATATTGAAAATATATTGAAATTGTTTAAATAGAATTATGAGTTATTATATAGTGAGAGGTAAGGAGTGTGAGAAATGTTAAATAATAAAGAGATAGATATATTGAATAAATTGTCCGAAGGAGTAAAATATTCATTTAAAGAGATATCAGAAAAATACGACATTTCAGACAGAACTGCTAGATATTATATAAATAATATTGATTATATTTTAGATATATTAGGATATAAAATAACAGAAAAAAATAAAAACGTAATAACTTTAGATATAAATCAAGATTTTAAAAAAATTTTTGAAATTTTAAAAGAAAACAAAAGACTATTTTTAGACGAACGTCAATATATGTTAAAGTTAATTCTATTTTTTGATAAAAATGGACTTAATATAAGTGAATTTTCTAAAGAAAATGACTTTTCACGAACAACAGTAAAAAAAGATTTGAAAATATTAGAAAATGAACTGAAAGAATCTGATATCGAATTAATATATGTAAATAATAAAGGATATAGGCTCGTTGGAAATAAACAGAAAATCTTGGTTAAGCAAGAAGAAGTAATTGAAAAGGTATTAAATATAGTAGAAAATAAATCTAAAATAACCAATGTAGAGATTTTGAATAAATTTTATAAATATATAAAAACAGAAAATATAGAAAAAATTAAAAAATTTATATTGAAAATAGAAAAAAAAATGAAATTAAGTATCAATAAAGAAAGCTATAATAAAATAATTTCTTATATGTTAGTTCTGTTAAATTATAATGAAAATGATGAAAATGATGAGAATTTACTTGCAAAAAAATTCATATATAGTACAGAAGAATTTAAAATAATAAAACAAGTTTTATTTAGCATATTTGGGAATAATGGTATTAACAATGAGAATTTATTAAGAATATCTGACTTGATAATGGGGATGAGTATTAATGGATTAAAAAATAATTCCTTTGAAGATTGGATTGATGAAGAACTTATGATAAGAAAAATGATTATCAAGATAGGTAAAGTAGTCAAAATAGATTTATCAGAAGATGAAATTTTATATGAAGGGTTACTCTATCATATAAAACCTGCTATGTACAGGATGAAAAATAATATTCAAATAGTAAATTCAGTTTTTAAAGAACTTATAATAACGAATGATCCTGTGTTAAAAGTAGTAAAAGAAGGGTTGAGTGAAATAGAAAAGTTATTTAATGTTGAATTTCCTGAAGATGAAATATCTTTAATAGGATTTCATATAAAGGCTGCTATTGAAAGAAATACAGAAGAAAGGGCGAAAAAAATAATTCTTGTATGTGGTTTAGGATACGGGAGCTCAAAAGTTTTAGAGCAAAGTTTAAAAGAAAATTATGATTTGGATATAGTTGATGTACTGTCTTACTCTTTTATTGAAAATAGCATTCCAAATTATAAAAATGTAGATTTAATTTTAACTACAGTAGATTTTAATAATAATTCTAATATACCAGTTATAAAAATAAATCCTCTTTTAAAAGAAGATGATATGAAAGAATTGTCAAAATATGGAATAAAGAAAAATAAAAACAAGATTTCTCTAAAAAATATGCTTAATATAATAGAAAAAAATGCGATTATTAAAAATAAAGAAGAGCTTATAGAAAATTTGAAAAGAGAGTTTGGTAGTAAAGTAATTAATGATTTTACAGAAATATATTTTTCATTAAACAATTTTTTAAATAAAGAAAATGTTAAAATTATAGATAGAGTAAATGACTGGAAAGAAGCAGTATTAAAATCTGGAGAAATTCTTATAAAAAATAAAGTAGTAAATAAAAAGTATGTAGATGAAATGATAAAAATAATATTAAAATTAGGGGCATATATAGTTATAGAAGAAGGAATAGCTATACCGCATGCTTCAATATCAGAAAATGTATATAAAACAGGGGTATCTTTACTAATAGTTAAAGAAAAAATTTATTTTCCTAATGGAAAAGGTGCAAATATTTTTTTAAGTTTTGCAGCTAAAAATAAAAATGAATATGAAATAATATTAAAAGATTTATTTGAATTAATAACAAAATATAATTTTATAGAAGAGATATCAAATATAAAAAATTATACTGAATTAGAAAAATATTTTGAAAGGAGTAAATATGCTGTGGGAAAGTTTAGGTGAAAATATTCAAGTAGAAACTAAAGTAGATAATTGGGAAGAAAGTATTAAAATAGCTTCAAAACCTATGATTGAAAAAAAAATCATTGAAGAAAGATATGTAGAGGCAATGATTAAAAATATAAAAAAATTAGGATTTTTTGTAGTTTTAAGAGAATACTTAGCTATGCCTCATGCAAGGCCAGAAGAAGGGGCAATGGAAACTGGTATTAGTTTTTTAAAAGTTAATAATCCTGTAAAATATGGAAATGAAGATGTTTACTTAATATTTGTTCTTGCTTCTAAAGATATGGAAAGTCATACAAGCATATTAATGGAGCTTGCAGAGTTATTTCAAGACGATGAAGTTATAGAGCGACTTATAAAAACTGATACATTGGATGAAATAAAAGAAATAATTAAAAATTATAATAATTAAATAAAATTAGGAGGATGATATTATGAGAATTATGGCAGTTTGCGGTTCAGGATTAGGGAGCAGTTTTATGGTGGAAATGAATATAAAAAAAGTTCTAAAAAAAATTGGAGTAGAAGCTGAAGTAGAGCATTCTGATTTAGCTTCAGCGGTTCCAGGAGTTGCAGATGTATTTGTTATGGGAAAAGATTTAGCTGATAGTGCAAGTGTTCCAAAAGATAAACTCATTGTTTTAGATAATATAATAAGTTTACCAGAACTTGAAGAAAAATTATCAAATTATTTTGGAAAATAGATTTGAAAATATAAATTAAAGGAGGAAATAGAAATGGAATATATTTTAAATTTTATAGTAGACATATTAAAAATACCTTCAATTTTAGTTGGTGTAATGGCAATGTTAGGATTATTATTTCAAAAAAAACCTTTTACAGATGTGGTTAAAGGGACCGTTAAAACAATATTAGGATTTATAGTATTAGGTGGAGGTGCAGGAGTATTAGTAGGAGCACTGTCTCCGATGGGTGCAATGTTTGAACAAGGATTTAACGTACAAGGTATAGTCCCAAATAATGAGGCTATAGTTTCAATGGCATTAAAAGAATATGGTACAATAACAGCTCTTATAATGGCCTTAGGTATGTTTTTCAATATATTTATAGCGAGATTTACAAAATTAAAATATATATTTTTAACAGGGCATCATACTTTATATATGGCTTGTATGATTGCAATAATTTTAAAAGTTGGAGGATTTGAAGGAACTTTATTAGTGGTAATAGGTTCTCTAGCATTAGGACTTGTAATGGCTATTTTCCCAGCAATGGCACAACCATATATGAGAAAAATAACTGGAAGTGATGATGTTGGATTTGGTCATTTTAGCACAATAGGTTACGTATTATCAGGAATGGTTGGTTCTTTAGTAGGTAAAGGGTCAAAATCAACAGAAGAAATGAAATTGCCTAAGAACTTAAGTTTCTTAAGAGATAGCTCTATTTCAATTTCACTAACAATGATGGCAATATATTTAATTTTAGCTCTTGTGGCGGGAAGAGAGTTTGTTGAGACAAATTTAAGTGGAGGAGATAATTACTTGGTATTTGCAGTTATTCAAGCAATAACATTTGCAGCAGGTGTTTACATTATATTAGCAGGAGTTAGATTAGTTTTAGCAGAAATAGTTCCAGCTTTTGTAGGATTTTCTGAAAAATTAGTTCCAAATGCAAAGCCTGCACTAGACTGTCCGATAGTTTTTCCTTATGCACCAAATGCAGTATTAATAGGATTTTTATGTAGTTTTTTAGGAGGAATAGTAGGACTGATCATGCTTGGAATGCTGAAATGGACTTTAATATTACCTGGTGTAGTTCCACATTTTTTTACTGGTGCAACAGCAGGAGTATTTGGTAATTCAACAGGGGGTAGAAGAGGAGCAGCTTTAGGATCATTTGCAAATGGATTGTTATTGACATTCCTTCCTGTAATATTATTACCAGTTTTAGGAAATTTAGGATTTGCAAATACTACTTTTTCAGATACAGATTTTGCTACTGTTGGAATAATATTAGGGAACATGTCCAAGTCATTATCTCCTATTGTAATTTCAGTAATAATAGTAGCAATAACAGCAATATTAGTAGTTTTAGGCTTTATTCCTTCAAAAACAAAAAAATAAAAATAAGACTTTAATTTATAGCAAGGAGATAAAAAGTGGAAAAAAATAATGAAAAATTAAAAGAAATGAAAAAAATGTCAAATAACATTAGAATACATACATTAAAGTCATTGACAAATTTAGGTTTTGGTCATTATGGAGGGAGTTTATCTATTGTAGAGACATTGGGAGTTTTATATGGTGGAGTTATGAATTTAGACGTAAATAATCCTAATTGGGAAGAAAGAGATTATTTTGTTTTATCTAAAGGTCACGCAGGACCTGCATTGTATTCTGCATTAGCATTAAAAGGTTTTTTTCCTTTGGAAGAACTTATGAAGTTAAATGAAAACGGAACGACTCTTCCTAGTCATCCTGATAGACTAAAAACTAAAGGTGTAGATGCAACTACAGGATCATTGGGACAAGGAATTTCCATTGCTACAGGGATAGCTAAATCCTTGAAAATGGATAAAAAAGAAAATAGAGTATTTTCAATAATTGGAGATGGAGAAATGAACGAAGGACAATGTTGGGAAGCATTTCAATTTATAGCTCATCACAATTTGAATAATTTAGTTATATTTTTAGATTATAATAAACAACAACTAGATGGATATTTAGAAAATATAATAAACCCTTTCTCCTTTGAAGAAAAACTTAAATCTTTTGGATTTGAAGTTAGAACAGTCAAAGGAGATGATATAAAAGCTATATATGAAGCTGTAAAGGACAAAAGGAAAAATAATGAAAAACCTTTATTTATAATACTTGATACAATAAAGGGGCAAGGAGTAGAATGTATAGAAAAAATGAGTAATTCTCACCATTTGAGATTGACAGAGGAATTAAAAAATGAAATAGAAAAAGTAATAAAAAAACTTGAAAGGGAGGTAGATTAAGTGTATAAATTGTACAATGGAAAAATAAAAAAAGATGATATGGAAATGAGAAAAGTTTACTCTACCAAACTTTTAGAGCTAATGAAAAAAGATAACAGAATAATTTCGCTAGAAGCAGATCTTATGAGTGCCATGACAGTTGATAATATACAAAAAGTAGAACCAGAAAAAGTAATTAACTGCGGAATAATGGAAGCAAATATGATAGGAGTAGCGGGAGGGATGTCAATAGCTGGCAAATATCCATTTGCCCATACATTTACGGCTTTTGCTAGTAGAAGATGCTTCGATCAGTTATTTATGTCATGTGCTTATCAGAATAATAATGTGAAAGTAATTGCTTCTGATGCAGGAGTTACGGCAGTACATAACGGAGGAACACACATGTCTTTTGAAGATATGGGAATAATGAGAGGATTATCTAATACAATTGTTATGGAAGTTACAGACGGTGTCATGTTTGAAAATATATTAGAACAAATTGCATTGAAAGATGGTTTTTATTGGATAAGAACCATAAGAAAAAACGCATATACTATTTATGAAAAAGGCTCAGAATTTAAAATAGGAAAAGGAAATATAATAAAAGATGGAAAAGATGTTACTCTAATAGCAAATGGAATAATGGTTATAGAGGCATTAAAAGCAGCTGAAAAATTAGAAAAAAATGGAATAAGCACAGCTGTAATTGATATGTTTACATTAAATCCTATAGATAGTGAATTAATAAAAAAATATGCTGATAAAACTGGGAAAATAGTCACTTGTGAAAATCATAGTATTCATAATGGTTTAGGAAGTGCTGTATGCGAAGTAGTGGCTGAAAATGGGAATGCAAAGGTTAAAAGGATAGGAATACAACAGAGGTATGGACAAGTAGGGACATTAGAGTTTTTAATGGAAGAATACGAACTTACGTCAGATCATATTTATAAAAAAGCTAAAGAATTTTTTGAATAGAATAAATAAAAAAATGATAATTACAATTATCATTTTTTTATTTCCATAGTAAAAATAGAGGGTTATAATAATAAAGAAGGAGGGAGACAAATGAAGTTTAATAAAAATGAAAAATTAATTTTAGATTATTTAGTAGATAAAAAAGATTATAAAACTGCTGATGAAATATCGATTAAATTTAAAATATCAGTTGCTACAGTATATAGAACAATAAAAAAAATGAATTTGATGTTTTCTCCTAAAAATTTGGTTTTATCTAAAAAAGGGAAAGGTCTTAAATTAAATTATGAACTTTATTTGAATATAAATAATTACAATTTTAAAAATAGAGATAAATTACCTACAGAAAGGCGTAATGAAATTTTACTAAAATTACTTTTTAAATCTCCAATAAAAGTGAAATTCGATTATCTATTTTCAGATTATTTTTTAGGAGAAGCAAGTATAAATAAAGATATATCAATAATAAAACAGTTTCTTTTAAACTATAATCTTAAATTTTGGAAAAAAGATGAATACGTTTGGATAGAAGGAAGTGAGGAAAATATAAGAAAATTAATTAACAGAATAGTAATTAATTTGAATCTTATTAATTCAGATATGTCATATAATAACTTGAAAAAGAGAGACTATGATATAGATTTTGTCTTAAGTCAGATAGAAAGAATAGAAAAGGAACTGGAAACGCTAATTTCATACCCTTATAATTTAAATATATTTTCTCACATATATATATTGATTAACAGGTTTAGAAAGGGAAAGATAAAGTTTGAACTAGAAATTAAAAGAGAATGGAAGAAAAATTATAATAAAAAAATATTTGAAGTATCAAAAAAAGCTATTGAAAGGTTAAGTGAATATTTAAATGTTAAACTTCCAGAGATAGAAATAGATTATTTATATCAATATTTAATAAGTTCTAGAGTTTATAAAGAAGAAAATGGAGAAGAAATTTTAAAAAAAGAAACAAAGAAAATAACAAAATATTTTATAAATGAAATTGAAAAAAATACAAAATTAAAATTCAATAATATAGAACTGAAAAAAGATTTGATTAGCCATATAGAACCTATGTTGCAGAGATTAAAAAATGGAATAGAAATAAAAAATGATTTACTTGATGAAATAAAAATAGAGTACAGTAAAATTTTTAAAGAGGTTAAAAAAGTGAGTGGAAAAGTAGCAAAAAAATTTAAACTTTCGAATATTTCAGAAGAAGAATCTGCATTTATAACTTTATATTTTATGAAAAATATTGAAGAAACAAGAAATGAAAAAAATATAATAATAATATGTTCAAGCGGTGTAGGAACATCTGAATTATTAAAAGTAAAAGTAAGAAAATTATTTCCAGAGATAAATATAATAGATGTAATGTCTAAAAGAAGTTATTTGCAAAGAATAGAAGATTATAAAAATTTAGATTTTATATTAACTACAGTAAATTTTGAAGAAAAAATAGAAATTCCATGTTTACTTGTTAGTGCAATATTTATAGAAAATGATAGACATAGAGTGGAAAAAATAATAAAGGAGAATAAATATGCAGATAAATAGTAAAACAGATATAAAAAAAGTAGTTAAGGAAGAATTAATATTAACTAACATAGAAGCAAAAAATAAAAGAGAAGTAATAGAAACATTGGTGGACTTACTTTATAGAGAAAAATGCATAACTCAAAAAGAAGAATTTATAAATGATGTATTTCTTAGAGAGGAGGAAGGGTCAACTGGATTAGGACAAGGGATTGCGATACCTCATGGGAAATCAAAAAGTGTCATTAAAACATCTATAGCAATAGCAACTTTAAAAAATGAAATTTTATGGGAGGAACCAGATGAAAAAGTGACTGTATTAATATTATTTGCAGTACAAGATAAAGATATTAATACAACGCATATACTATTATTACAACAGGTAGCAATAATGCTGGCAGATGAAAAATTCATAGAAAATATAAAAAATGTAAAAACAGAAAAAGAAGTATTTAAATTATTTGTAAATAAATAAAATTAGGAGGAATTATTATGTTGATAACAGGAAAAGAAATATTAACAGTAGCACAAAGAAATAAGTTTGCAGTACCAGCTTTTAATGCAGGATCAGGGCAATTATTTACAGCAGTTTTAGAAAGTGCAGAAAAATTGAATGCACCTTTTATGATAGAAATACACCCTGATGAATTATCTTTTTTAAGAGACAGCTTTATTGCACAAGTGAGAGAAGCTGCACACAAATCAAATATTCCAGTATGTATTCATTTGGATCATGGAGCAAATTATGAGCAGATTATACATGCTATTCAACTTGGATTTACATCTGTAATGATAGATGCTTCACATTGTCCTTTTGAAGAAAATATTATAATAACAAAAAAAGTAGTTGAAGCAGCACATGCAGTGGGAGTTTCTGTTGAAGCAGAGTTAGGAACTATAGGTGACACAGGAAACACCGTTGAAGGAGGAGTGACAGAGGTTGTATACACTGTACCAGAAAAAGCTAAAGAATTTGTTGATGTAACGGGTATAGATTCGTTGGCAGTTGCAATAGGAACTGCACACGGAATATATCCAAAAAATGTAAAACCTAAATTAAGATTAGATATTTTAGAGAAAATAAGAAAGAGAGTAGATATACCTCTTGTTTTACATGGTGGTTCTAGTAATCCAGATAGTGAGATAGTAAAAGCAATAGAAATAGGTATAAGTAAAATAAATATCTCAAGTGACATAAAAATAGTATTTGCAGAAAAATTAAGAGAAATTTTGAATTCTGGAAATCCTGAAATAAGAGAACCTAACGTCTTATTTCCTCCTTGTATGGAAGAAACTAAAAAAATAGCTGAATTTAAAATGAAACTATTTAAAACAAACGATACTATAAAATATTATAAATAATATATTTAAATTATAAAAAAGAGGTGATTTTATGAAAATTGTAGCTGTTGCAGCTTGTACTTCGGGAATAGCACATACTTATATAGCGAAAGAAAAACTTATTAATGCAGCCCATAGTTTAGGTCATGAAATAGAAGTTGAAACTCAGGGTACGATAGGAGTACAGGATGAACTTTCTATGGAAGATATAAAAAATGCAGATATTGTAATAATCGCAGCAGATATAGCAATAACAGGGAAAGAAAGATTTAAAGATAAAAAAACAGTGGAAGTACCCACTAATATATGTGTGAAAGCTCCTAAAGCTTTTTTAGAGAAAGTTGAAGAAGAATTATTAAAAAAATAGTTAAAAAGGAGAAATAAGTATGAAAAAATTTGAAATAAAAAAACATGCTTTAACAGCAATTTCTTACATGCTACCTTTAGTTGTAGCTTCTGGGTTGCTTATAGCAATAGGTAATTTATGTGGTGGGGAAAATATAACAGATTTTTCCCAACCAATATCGGTTCCAAGCGCATTAACTAGTCTTGGAGTTATGGGAATGGGATTGTTGCCGTCATTTATTTCAGGATATATAGCTTATTCAATAGCTGCTCGCCCAGGGATAGCTCCAGGATTTTTAATTGGAATGATAGCAAAATCAATAGGAGCAGGATTTTTAGGAGGAATGGTAGGAGGGTTTGTAGTAGGATATTTTATAGTTTGGTTAAAAAAATTATTAAAAGTACCTAAATGGGCAGAAGGATTAATGCCAATGATGATAATCCCTACTGTATCCTCTGTTGTGGTTGGAATATTGATGTTTTTCATTTTAGGTGTTCCAATAGTTTGGTTAACACAAGCATTAACGAATTTTATAAGAAGTATGGAAGGAAGTTCAAAAATTGTATACGGATTTGTTTTTGGAGTTCTCGGATGTTTTGATTTTGGTGGACCTATAAGTAAAGTTCCTAATCTTTTTGCAGATGGTTTACTATTAGAGGGGATATTAGAACCAGAAGGAATAAAAGTTTTAGGTGCAATGGTACCTCCTTTTGGAGTTACTATAGCATTAATATTATCAAAGGTATTTAATAAAAAAATATTTACTATGGAGGAAGAAGACAATATTAAAGTTGCATTTCCTATGGGATGTTGTATGATAACAGAAGGAGTAATACCAATTGCAATGAATGATTTGGTAAGAACTGTAGTAAGTAGTTCTATAGGATGTGGAATATCAGGAGCAATAAGTTTTGTTTTTGGAAATGGAAGTCCTGTCCCATCTGGAGGGGTATTTGTAATTCCTGTTATGACAAAGCCATTAGTAGCAGTTTGTGCATTAATGACAGGCTCAATGGTAACAGGACTATTACTTTTCTTTTTGAAAAAAAGAGTAACTGATGAGTCGTTAACGAGAGTAGAAATAGAAGAAGATATAGATTTATCAGGAATTGTAATTAAAGGGTAAATAAATTAAGCGTCAATTACCACATTAAAATGGAAAAAGTGGTAATTGATGTTTTTTTTTAAAAAGGTATAATTAATTATAAGTAAGATAGAGTATAATAAAACATCAAATCAATATGGAAAAGAGGTTTTTTGTTTTGAATAATAGAATGAAGGAATTAGTAGAATTAATATCGATAAATAAATATAAAACAGCAGAAGAATTATCAAAAAAATTAAATGTTAGTACTAAAACTGTTAGAACAGAAATAAAAAACTTAAATAGTTTATTAATAAAATCAGGGGCAGAAATAGTTTCTAAATCTGGTTACGGTTATATTTTGAAAATAAATAACAAAGAATTATTTTCAAAGTTTGATTTTCCAAATAAAAAAAATATAATTCCAGATACTTCTAAAAGTAGAATTCAATACATTATAGAATATTTAATAAATATAAAAGAATATGTAAAAGTAGAAGATTTAAGTAAGATTCTTTTTACTTCTCCTAAAACACTGGCAAAGGATATAAAAGAAGCAGAAAAAATATTAAATAGTTATAATATAAAACTAGAAAGAAAACCTTATTATGGAATAAAACTAAAAGGAGAAGAATTTGATATAAGGCTTTGTATAGCAGATTATGTAGAAAAAAAGACTAATGGAATAGAACATATAAAGATAGTGGATAAAAATGAACTTAAAAAGATAGCGACAATAATAATGGAAACATTGAAAAAAGAAAATTTTAATATCTCAGATGTAGCTTTTCAAAATTTAATAATACACATTCAAATAGCTTTAAAAAGAATAGAAAATAACTGTTATGTTCCTGTAGAAGAAAAAAAGCTTAGGGAATATATAAGTGAAAAAGAATTTCAAATAGCCAAAAAATGTACTTATAACTTGGAAAAAATATTTAAAATAAAA
Source organism: Leptotrichiaceae bacterium (assembly GCA_018060185.1). Lineage (GTDB taxonomy): Bacteria > Fusobacteriota > Fusobacteriia > Fusobacteriales > Leptotrichiaceae > JAGOWQ01. The sequence goes on from JAGOWQ010000009.1 coordinate 30,558, forward strand.
TTTCCAGAATCAGAAATAGGATACATAGCAATTCATTTAGCAGGAAAAAAAATATTTAAAGAAAATAAAATTGATGAAAAAAACTTCATAATAGATCAGGAAATAAGTAATATTGTAAATGAAATGTTAAAAAAGATGTATGACGCTTTTAAATTTGACTTTAGCAAGGATTTAGAGTTAAGAATAGCTTTAGCACAACATTTAATGCCGCTTAGAATAAGAGTAAGATTTGATATGAAAATGAAAAATCCCATGTTAGATAAAATAAAAGAGAGATTTAGTTTAGCGTATGCAATGGCAAAATATGCAAGTACAACATTTTATGAATATTATAATAAAAATTTATCTGAAGATGAGGTAGGGTATATTGCACTAAATTTAGCATTAGCTTTAGAAAGGCAAAGAAAAGATATAAACAAAAAGACAGTTTTACTCGTATGTTCTTCAGGAAAAGGGAGCGCAGAGCTATTGGCTTATACATATAAAGAAGCTTTTGGAGAATATATAGAAGAACTTATAACGTGCAGTGTATATGACTTAGAAAGTATGGATTTTAGTAAGATAGATTATGTATTTACAACAGTTCCTATAAATATAAAAGTACCTATTCCCATTCAAGAAGTAGAGTATTTTTTAGAAGAAAGTAATATAAGAGATATAAAAAAGATTTTTACTGTAGAAGAAAAAGATAACTTTTTAAAATATTACGATAATGATTTGTTTTTATCTAATATATGTTTAAAAACAAAAGAAGAAATACTCAAGTATATGGTTAATCATATAAAAAAATATAAAATAATTCCTAATAACTTTTTATCTTCAATAAAAAAAAGAGAAAAACTTGGAATAACAGAATTTGGAAATAAAATAGCTATGCCACATCCAGATAAAACGTTGACAGAAGAAAGCTTTGTTTGTGTAGGAATATTGGAAAATCCTATTATATGGGAAAAAAAGGAAGTTCAAGTAGTTTTTCTAGTTTCTGTATCTAAAAAGACAGACAAGAAATTAAAATATTTTTATAAAGTAACAGCAAAATTTTTATTAAACAAAAAAAATATAGAAAAATTAATTAAAAGTAGAAAATATGAAGATTTGATTTTAATGCTTAAAAATATAGAAGAAAAAATGGAGGATGAAACAAATGAATGAAGACAAATATGAAATAGCTTTTCAAGTAATAATGAATGCGGGGAATTCTAAATCTTCATCTATGATGGCTATAGAAGCAGCTAGAGAATTTGATTTTGAAGAAGCTAAAAGACTTCTAAAAGAAGCTGACAAAGATTTAAGAGAGGCCCATTATGTACAAACAGAATTAATTCAAAAAGAAAGCAATGGAAATGGTGTAGATGTAAATATAATTCTTGTCCATTCCCAAGATCATCTATCTATGGCTATAACGACGCGAGATCAAGCAGAAGAATTTTTGAATTTATATAAAGTAATAAAAGAATTAAAGGATAAGATAAGTGAAATAAAATAAAAAATAATAAAAATAGGAGATGAGAAGTATGAGAATAATGTTAGCATGTTGTGCAGGGATGTCTACAAGTTTAGTAGTTTCGAGAATGGAAGAATCAGCAAAAGAACAGGGGAAAGAGTATAAAATATGGGCAGTGGAGCAAGGTCAAATAGAAGAAGAATTGGGTAATTTTGATGTGTTGTTATTAGGGCCTCAAGTAAGGCATATTCAAAGAAAAGTAACAAAAATAGTAGGAGATAAAGCTCCGATAGGGGTTATAGATGCAGTATCTTATGGAAGATGTGATGGAGCTGCTGTATTAAAACAGGCAGAAGAATTATCAGGGGTGAAGTAGATATGACAGTCAGAGAAAAAATGGAAGATTTTTTAATATTATTAGCAGAAAAAATAGATGATAATAAATATCTACAAGCAATAAAAAATACATTTACAATATATATGCCTTTTATAATAGTAGGTTCATTTGGGACATTATTTTCTGCTCTTATCTCTAATCCTAAAACAGGTCTTGCACAGTGGATACCCGCACTAGGAAGTTTATCTGGCGCATTTTCAGCAATGAATTTTGCAACAATGACATTTATGACAATACCTATAGTATTTTTAATAGCAATGCATTTAGCGAAATCAAATAAGACTCCTGAGTATTTAACTGGAATTGTGGCAGTCGTATCTTATGTAGCAGTCATACAACAGGTTATAGAGTACACAATGGATGATAAGCTAACAAAAATAGGGGCAATACCTAGTACAGCACTTGGTCCTCAAGGATTATTTATAGGAATGCTTATTGCAATAATAGTATCAGAATTATTTAAAGTTCTTGTAAATATTGAAGCAATAAAAATTAAAATGCCTCCATCAGTTCCTTCAGGAATAGCCACGTCTTTTAATACATTAATTCCTATATTGATTATAATATTAGGAATGTCTATTTTCGGTAATATATTTAGAACAGTAACTGGAAAATACATAAACGAGTTTATATATGCAGCAGTTCAAACACCTCTTGAAATAGCACTGAAAAGTCCATTTGGGATATTATCTTTAGTTATAGCAGGTCAATTATTTTGGTTCTTGGGGATACACGGAGGTTTAGTAATAACTCCACTAAGAAATCCTTTGTTTGTAACAGCTATAGCAGCAAATATTGCAGCAGTAGAGTCAGGTAGAGTTCCTACAGAAGCATTTACAACATCATTTTGGCATAATTTCATAGTACCTGGAGGAGCAGGAGTGACATTATCGTTACTTATAGCAATATTTTTGTTTTCAAAAAGAGAAGAACACAGAATGATATCAAAATTAGGATTTTTACCTGGATTATGTAGTATAAATGAACCAGTTGTATTTGGTCTACCATTAGTACTAAATCCTACATTTGCAATACATTTTATATTTAATTCAGCAATAGGAGCAGGAATAGCATTATTTGCAGTAAAAATAGGATTTCTAGTACCTAACGTAGTTGAAGTTCCTTTTGGTGTTCCAATAATAATATCTCCATTTATATCTCATGGGTGGCAAGGAGTTGTTATTCAAATAATTATATTTGCAATTTGTACATTATCGTGGATACCTTTTGTATTAATTTCAAATAAAGAAGCAGAAAAATCTAAATCAACTGAAGTTAGTGCCTAAATAATTGAAAGGATGATGATTAAAATGGAAGAATATTTAAAAAAAGGGATATTTCCTGAAAATTTTTTATGGGGAGGAGCAGTTGCAGCTAATCAATGTGAGGGAGCATGGAATACAGATGGAAAAGGGATGTCGGTAGCGGACTGTAGTACGTACAAGCCTAAAACAGATCCTAAAGATTATGTTGCTCAACATAGTATATCTGTAAAAGATATTGAAGAAGCAATGAATTCAGAAGATACAAAAAAATACCCTAAAAGACATGGAATTGATTTTTATAATAGATACAAAGAGGATTTATCGTTGTTTGAAGAAATGGGATTTAAGACCCTAAGGGTTTCAATAGCTTGGACAAGGATATTTCCAAATGGAATAGAAGACGAGCCAAATGAAAGTGGTCTTAAATATTATGAAGAAATGTTTAAGGAAATGAAAAAAAGAAATATTGAGCCTCTTGTAACATTGTCACATTATGAAATGCCGATATATTTATCAAAGAACTACGATGGTTGGTATCAAAGAGTGGTAGTTGATATGTTTATAAAATTTAGTAAAGTAGTATTTAAAAGATATAAAAATTTAGTAAAGTATTGGCTAACATTTAATGAAATAGATAGTATTTTTAGACACCCTTTTACAACAGCAGGTATTGTAACAGAAAAATACCCAGAAGAAAAACAAGAAGAAATAATTTATCAAACGTTACATCATCAGTTTTTAGCAAGCTCACTTGCTACAAAATACTGTCATGAAATAATACCTGATTCAAAAATAGGGTGTATGCTTACAAGATTATTAACTTATCCTGAGAACTCTAATCCTGAAAATTGTATCTTAGCTTTAAAGGATAACAGAGAAAATTATTTTTATGCTGATGTTCAAGTTTTTGGAGAATATCCAAAATTTATAAAAAATGAATGGAACAAAAAAGGGATAAGTGTAAAAATGGAACAGGGAGACGAAGAAATATTAAAATTACACACAGTGGATTTTGTATCATTTAGTTATTATATGTCTTTTGTTTCCAGTATAGAAGCTGAAAAAAGAGAAAAAGTTAATGGAAATGTATCAACAGGGGTAAAAAATCCTTATTTAGATACAACAGAATGGAACTGGCAAATAGATCCTATGGGATTACATTATTCATTAATAGATATGTATGATAGATATAGGAAGCCTTTATTTATTGTTGAAAATGGAATAGGTAACAGAGATAAAGTAGAAGAGGATGGAAGTATAGTAGATGATTATAGAATAGATTATTTTAGAGAACATATAAAAGCTATAAGGGATGCCATAGATGATGGAGTAGATGTAATGGGGTATACTCCTTGGGGATGTATAGATATTGTAAGTATGTCTACATGTCAAATGAGTAAAAGATATGGGTTTATACATGTTGATTTAGATGATGAAGGAAATGGAACTTATGATAGGAAAAGAAAAAAATCATTTTATTGGTATAAAAAAGTCATAGAAACGAATGGAGATTATTTATAAAATAACAAAGTAAAATAATAAATAAAAACTATTTTTGTAGGAGAGTGATATGATGAGTTTACAAACTATTTTAGAGCAAAAAGTTTTACCTAAAGTAATGGCTTTTGTCAATACTAAAACAATACAGGCTATTAAGGATGGATTTTCAGCAACAATAGGTCTTACAATAGTAGGATCAATATTTCTATTAATTGCAAATTTTCCTTATAAACCAATAGTAGAATTTTTAACAAAAACAGGATGGAGAGCATATTTATTACAGGCAAATAATGCGACATACAACATATTAGCCTTAGCTTCTGTATTTACAATAGGATATTATTATGCAAAGCATGAAAAAATAGAAGCACTAAATTCAGGAGTGTTAAGTCTAGTTTCGTTTATGGTTTTAATAAACCATTTTCATATATTACCAGCTAGTAGTGAAAGAGTAGATGGAGTCATACCAGCAGCTTATTTGGGAGCCCTGTAGTAATGAATCCAATACTTCTCATACCATTTATAGGTGTTCCTATAGTGGCTACAATAGTAGCATATATTTCAATGAAGATTGGATTAGTGCCATTAATGGGAAATATAAATCCACCTTGGACAACGCCGCCTATAATAAGTGGATTTATAGTTGGTGGTTGGAGATTAGCGTTACTTCAGATAGTAATAATGTTGATTTCGATATTTGGATATTTCCCATTTATAAGAAAACAGGATCAGATAAATTATGAACAGGAGCAATTACTATCTGGGGAAAATAAAGGATAAGTGTAGTTATAAATATAATATAAAAAGAGGTGAAAAATAGCTAAAGAACTTCTTGATGAAATGTTAGTTGCCAATGAAAAATATTTACCGCAATTTAAAAAAGTTATAGAAGAACTAAAAAAACAAGGAATAACTTATACTCCTAAATAATAGTGATAAAAAATAAAAATTATGATAGAATATAGTTATATAAGTGAGGGCAAATTTTAGATTATGCCCTCATTCTAATTAGTAGGATTAAGTACAATATTATCGTTGGTAACCATACCGATGTTTGTTTATATAATGGAATTAGTAATAAGATAAAATAAATAAGTTAGGAGAAACGAAATGGCATTACAGTTGGCGTTACAGATACTAGGACTATTTTTTATGATATTTTGTGGATGGTTTATAGTAAAAATAAAAATTTTGAAATCAGTTGATAGTAAAATACTATCAATAATAGTAATATATTTAATAAATCCATTTGTAATTATTGGATCTTTTCAAGTTAGCAATACAGAAAAAATAAAAAGAGAACTACTTTTTTCTATTTTATTATCATTGTGCATACACATAGTATTATTAATTATTGTGAAAATATTAGAAAAATTTTTTAAATTAAATAACATAGAAAAAGCTTCTATAATATATGGTAATTCTGCAAATATGGTAATACCAATAGTAATAGCATTATTTGGAAGAGAATACGTAATATACAGTATTGGTTTTTTTGTAGTTCAAATGGTATTTTTATGGACTCATTCAAAATACATTATTAGTGAGACAAAAAGTATTAATTTGAAGGGATTGATTATAGATATTAATATGATATCTATAATTATTGGGATATTATTATTCTTATTACAAATCAAAATACCAAGTATTTTTTTAACACCTATGAATTCTATAGGAGGTATGATTGGACCAATGACCATGATAATATCTGGAATGCTTATGACAGAAATTAATTTTAAAAATATAAAAATATATAGAAATCTTCCAATGGTGGTTTTTTTAAGAATGATTGCAATTCCTTTTATAATAGTTATTTTTATGAAGGGGATAAAAATATATTTACCTGTTAAAGTGGAAGGATATATTTATATTATATCACTTTTAGCGGATATAACTCCTACAGCAGCTACAATAACTCAGCAATGTCAAATTTACAATAAAGATTCAGTTTACTCAAATACTATTTATGTATTGACCACATTTGTATGTGTACTAACAATGCCTTTATTACTAAAAATATTTATAGGTTAATATAAGTGTTAAATCAATTGTTTTTACATCATAGACGTTATAAAACTAAATGTTATTTATTTATAATAGTTGACAAAATTAAAAAATTAAAGTATACCTTAATAATGAAAATGTGAGGTGTTATTATGGATACAGTTAAAGATTACGAAGCTAAAATAAGAATGTTGTATAGTGAATTAAGGAAATCAGAGAAAAAAGTAGCTGATTATATTTTATTAAATAAAGAAAAAATTGGAGAAATGGGGCTTGAAGAAATAGCTAGAAATTCGGATGTTAGTACTCCTACGGTAATAAGATTTACTAAAGCATTAGGATATGAAGGATTAAAGGAATTTAAAATAGCATTATTGAAGTCTTCTAAATTATTAAATTATAACGAAAATTCAGGGTTATTACTTGATTTGCACGTAAATAAAGAAGATAAATTAGAAAATATACCTACTAAAATTATTGGATTAACAGTTAAAGCATTGGAAGATACTCTTAAGTTTTTAAATTATGAAGAATATATAAAAGCAGTTAATTTAATAGTAAAATCAAATATTATTGATATATATGGAGTGGGAAATTCAGGAAGTATAGGAAATGATTTTATGAGTAAATTATTGAGGATAGGGTTAAATTGTAGAGCGTATTACGATAACCATCTTCAACAATTATGTGCTTGTCATTTAGGTAAAAAAGATTTAGCTATTGCTATATCTCATTCAGGTGAAACAAAAGATACAATTGATGCGTTAAGTTTAGCTAAAGAATCAGGAGCAAAAACTCTAGTTCTTACAAATTTTAAATCTTCAATAATAACTAAATATGCGGATATCGCCCTATTTACAGGAGATACTGAAAAGACTTTTTATAGTGAAACTATGTCATCTAGAATGTCTCAACTAGCTTTAGTAGACATGCTTTATATGGGGGTGATTTTGAGTAATTACGACAAATATACAAAAAGATTGGATAAAATAAATAAAATGAGTTTTGGAAAAATTTATTAAATACAGATGAAATAGCCTTTTTTAAAGGCTTTTTTTATTTTGTATTTTTTATACAAAATAAATTGACTTTGTATAAAAATGTGGTATAATATATTTGTAGATAAAGTACAAAAATATATAAATTAAGTACAAAAAATACAAATATATTTTTAGGAGGGAAAATCATGAGTAAAATAACACTAACTGAAATTGTAAAAAGGGGAATGAAATTAAAAAAAGAAGAAAAAGCCTCTATGTTGGGAATAGGCCCAATGTCTAATATATTGATAAAAGCAAGTATAAAATTAGCTAAAGAAAAAGATTTTCCACTAATGTTTATTGCAAGTAGAAATCAGGTGGATTTACAGGAATTAGGTGGTGGATACGTATGTAACTGGGATCAAAAAAGTTTTTCAGATGATATTAAAAAAATAGCAAAAGAAGAAGGATTTGATGGACTTTATTATTTATGTAGAGATCATGGTGGACCATGGCAAAGGGATAAAGAAAGAAAAGACCATTTACCAGAAGATGAAGCAATGGAATTAGGTAAAAAATCATACATTGCAGATATAGAAAATGGATTTGATTTATTGCATATAGATCCTACAAAAGATCCATATGTTGTCGGAAAAGTAATAGATGTAAATGTTGTAATAAGAAGAACTGTAGAATTAATAGAATATGTAGAAAAAGAAAGAATATTAAGAGGAATACCAGAAATAAGCTATGAAGTAGGAACAGAGGAAACTAATGGAGGATTGACTTCAGTTGAGTCTTATGAGTTCTTCATTAAAGAATTGATGAAAGAACTTGATAATAAAGGATTACCTCATCCATGTTTTATAGTAGGACAAACAGGAACGTTAACAAGATTAACAGAAAATATTGGTAAATTTAATGCAAAAGCTTCAAGAGAACTTGCAAGAGTAGCTGAAAAATATCAAGTGGGATTAAAAGAACATAATGGAGATTATCAAGATGAGGCAATTTTACTTGCTCATCCAGCACTAGGAATAACTGCTATGAATGTTGCTCCTGAATATGGAACTGTAGAAACAAGATCTTATTTAAAATTAGTAGAGCTAGAAAAAATGCTCTATGATGAAGGATTAATTTCTAAGAAATCTAATTTAAAAGACTGTATTAGAAGGGAATCAGTTGCAAGTAGAAGATGGGAAAAATGGATGACGGATGACACAATATCAAAAACTACAGAAGAATTACTACAAGATGAGGAAATAATAACTAAAATAACAGATATAAGTGGACATTATACATTTAATAATGAAGCTGTTAAGAATGAAATAGAAAGTTTATTTTATAATCTATCTGAGGCAGGAATCAATGCACAAGACTATGTTATTTATAAATTAAAAGAGTCTTTAGATAAATACGTTGAAACATTTAATTTGAAAGGATATACTAGCAGATTAAAAAAATAGAAGTCCTTATAATTTAATAATCGAAAGGAAGATAGAAATATGGAAATAGTAGACTATCATGTTCATTCGACAAATTCATTTGATGGAAAAAGCTCTATAGAAGAAGTTTGTAAAAAAGCATTAGATATGGGATTGATCGAAGTATGTTTTACAGAACATTTCAGTGTTGATCCAAGAGATGTAAGTTATGGAGTGTTAAATTATGAAAAGTATTCATTAGAAATTGAAAGAGCAAAGGAGAAATTTTTTGATAAATTGAAGATAAATAAAGGACTTGAAATAGGAGAACCTCATTTGAAACAATTTAAAAAAGATCTAGAAAATCAGTTGATAAAAATGGATTTGGACTTTATCATAGGATCTGTTCATAATATAGATGGAGTCAAGTTGAGAACTTATATACAAAATAAGAGTAAATATAATATTTATTATGATTATTTTAATGAAATTTATAATATGGTATTAAATTCAGATATTGATGTTGTAGGTCATATGGATTTAATTAAAAGATATTCTTATGAATTGTGTGGAAATTATAGTTTTGATGATTATAGGGAAATTATAAAGAAGATTTTAATAGCGATGATAGATAAAGGTATAGGGTTAGAAGTAAATGGTTCAGGATACGAGGATAAAGTTGGAGAATTTTACCCAATATTAGAAATTCTTACTTTATATAGAAATATTGGTGGTGAAATAATAACAGTAGGCTCAGATTCTCATTGGTATGGAAATTTAGCAAAACATAATCTTAAAATGATGAATGTTTTAAAAGAAATAGGATTTAATTTTATAAGTACCTTTGAAAAAAGAAAAATTAAAAACATAAGAATATAAAAAAATAAATAATAATAGAAAAACATAAAAATATTGACAAAAGAATAAAACGAGGTATATTTTATTATAAAATACGAAAGGAGGATAAATAGATGATAGATATTAATAGCTTAATTGATGAAAATCTAATGTGTCTAGATATTGATTTGAAAAGTAAAGATGAAGTACTAGAAACAATGGCAAATGTTCTATATAAAGAAGGAAAGCTTATAAATTATGATACCGATACAAAGGATGGATTTTTGAAAGCGCTTTGGGACAGAGAAAATACATTTTCTACAGCAGTAGGGTTTTCTTTTGGTATACCCCACGGGAAATGTGAATTTGTAAAAGATGCTTGTATTGCTTATGCTAGATTAAAAGAAGAAATTAAATGGGCAGAAGATGAAAACGTAAAATATATTTTTATGATAGGAGTTTCTTCTGAAAAAGCAGGCAATGAGCATTTAGAAATTTTAATAAAATTATCTACTTCTATTTTAGATTCTGATTTTAGAGAAAAATTAGAAAAGGCAAAAAGTACTAAAGAAACACTTGATATTATAAAAGAGTTTACAAATAAAGAAAGAACTAGTTAAAAAATAATATTTTATAGAGGTGAAAATATGAAAATAGTAGGAATAACAGCTTGCCCTTCAGGAGTTGCTCATACTTACATGGCAGCAGAAGCTTTAAGAAAAGCTGCTGTAGATAGAGGGCATGAAATTAAAGTTGAAACACAGGGTCAAATAGGAGTGGAAAACGAAATAACACAAGAAGAAGCAAATGCGGCAGATGTTATTGTTTTAACAACGGATATAGGTCTTAAAAATACGGAAAGATTTAACGGAAAACCAATAGTGAGAATAGGAATAAGTGATTTAGTAAAAAAAGCTCCAGCATTAATAGAAAAAATAGAAGAAGCGTTAAAAAATAGAAACAAGTAAAATAAATATAATTTTGGAGGAAATGTTATGTTAGGATTATTAAAAAACACTAAACAACATCTTATGACAGGGGTATCGTATATGATTCCTTTTGTTGTAGCAGGTGGAGTTCTATTGGCTTTGGCAGTTATGATATCAGGAAAAGCTGCTGTACCTGAAACAGGTCTTTTAAAACATATGTCAGACATAGGGATAGCAGGATTGACATTATTTATCCCAGTTATGGGAGGATTTATTGCTTATTCTATGGTAGATAGACCAGGAATAGGTCCTGGAATGATAGCAGCATATTTAGCAAATGCTAAAGGAGGAGGATTTTTAGGTGGTATAGTAGCAGGTCTTATAGCAGGAATAGTAGTATATTATCTAAAAAAAATAAAAGTTCCAAAAGTTATGAGTTCTGTTATGCCGATATTTATAATTCCGTTAGTGGGAACTTTTATATCAGGTATGATAATTCTTTTGTTTATTGGAGAACCTATAGGTATAGTTATGAAAAACTTAGAGGTTTGGTTAAGTGGAATGCAAAATAGTTCTAAAATTGTTCTTGGAATAATATTAGGATCAATGATTGCTTTTGACATGGGAGGTCCTCTTAATAAAACTGCTTTTTTCTTTGCAGTCGCAATGATTCCTTCAAATCCAACTTTAATGGCAGCAGTTGCCACAGCTGTATGTACACCTCCATTAGGATTAGCGTTAGCAACATTTATAGGGAAAAAGAAATTCACAGTAGCAGAGCAAGAGTCAGGAAAAGCGGCATTAATAATGGGTTGTATAGGAATAACTGAAGGAGCAATTCCTTTTGCTGCATCAGATCCAATAAAAGTCCTTCCTTCAATCATTATAGGAGGTGCAGCAGCATCAGTAACTTCTTTATTGTTAGGTGCTACAAATCTAGCTGCTTGGGGAGGATTGATAGTATTGCCAGTTGTAGGTAACAGAATTGGATACATTATAGCTGTAATTGTAGGAACAGTTGTAACAGCTTTAGTTGTAATTGCATTGAAGAAAACACAAATAGAAGAAGTAACAGAGAAAGTAGATGTAAAAAATAACGACTTAGAATTAGATATAACATTCTAATATAAATAAAAAAGCTAGTTCAAATAAAAATTTGTTCTAGCTTTTTATAATTTAGTTAAATAATCTTTATATTAAAATTTTTGATTTCCTTTTTTATATTAGAATTTAAGTTATTATTAGTTAAAATAAAATTAAAATGTTTTAAGTTTGAAAAAATATATCTCCCATCTTGATCAATTTTTGATTTTTCTGTAATTAAATATTTTTTTCTACTCATTCTTATAATAGAAGATTTTGTCAGTCCATCTTCTTGATCAAATGTAGAGACATTACCATTTATAATATTTACCCCTATTGCCCCAATAAAGCATTTATCAATATTAAACTTTTCAATTTGCTGAATAGATGTAATTCCAACAAAACCATCAATAATATTATTGCAATTTCCACCTATTCCTATAAGTTTCGTTTTTATTTTAGGATTCAGTGAAAATAAATGCATTATATCAATCATATTAGTGATTATTGTAATTTCAAGATTGTTTTTTATAATTTCTTGAGCAAATATATAATTTATAGATGAAATGTCTAAAAAAATTATTTGATTTTCTTCTAGTTCTTTTAATGCTTTTTTGGCAATAATTTCTTTATCTTCAATATTTTCAGAAATTCTTGAAGCAATTGTTATTGTTTTTGAGAGTTGACGTTTTTTTATAGCTCCTCCATAAGTTCTTTCTAGTAGCCCCTGTTCTTCTAACTTGCTAAGATCTTTTCTTATTAAATCTTTTGAAACTTTAAAATATTTACTTAATTTATTTACTTCAACTTTTCCCTGTTCGTTAATTAAATTTAATATTTTTTCTAAACGCTCTGATACAAACATAGTAACTCTCCTTTAAGCCAGATAATACTTATTATACAAAAAAGTCTTGAAATTATCAAATAATTTATGTGAAAAGTTATAATAGTCTATTCAATATATTTATACATTAAGGGAAAAAACAAAGTTTATATACATTTTTTGTTATATATGTTTTATATCCACGGAATAAAAATAAAAATCTATTTAATATATACTTTTTATTTTATTCAAATTATGATAAAATATTAAGTACGATAACAAAAAGCCAAATGAAAAGTAATATGGAGGATTTAGTTTTGGATATTTTAAATAGTGTGGCAAAAGAATTAGATTTGAAACTGTCACAAGTTGAAAACACAGTTAAACTTTTTGATGAAGGTGCTACAGTACCATTTATTGCACGTTATAGAAAAGAAATTACAGGAAATTTAGATGAAGAGCAAATAAGAGACGTAATAGAAAAAGTCACTTATTATAGAAATCTTGAAAAGAGAAAAGAAGAAGTTTTAAGATTAATTGAAGAACAAGGAAAATTAACTGAAGAATTAAGGATGAGTATAGTAAATGCAGTTAAGCTTCAAGAAGTGGAAGATTTATACCTTCCTTACAAAAAAAAGAAAAAAACAAAGGCAGATATAGCAAAGGAACAAGGTCTAGAACCTCTGTCAATATTTGCATTATTACCAACAACTACAATGGAAATGTTGAAAATTGAAGCTGAAAAATACATAACAGAAGAAGTTGTTTCAGTAGAATTAGCTATAGAGGGAGTTCATTTAATTATCGCCCAAAATTTATCTGAAAATGTAAAAATAAGGGAATTTTTAAGAGAAAAAATAGCTAAATTTGGAGTTTTAACTTCAAAAGTTAATGAAAAAAATAAATTAGATGATGTGAAAGGCGTATATCAAGATTATTATGAATACTCTGAATCAATAGAAAAAGCAGCTTCAAACAGAATACTAGCATTAAATAGGGGAGAAAAAGAAAAAATATTAAAAATTGATATTAATGTTGATGAAAAAACAGAAGAATATATAATAAATTTCATATTGAAATCGTTTGATAATAAAAAATTGACAGATTTCTATAGAGAAATTATAAGAGATTCGTTAGATAGATTGGCTTATCCGTCAATTAAAAATGAAGTTAGAAATATATATTCAGAAAAAGCTGAAATTGAAGCAATAAGTATTTTTTCTGAAAATTTAGAAAAATTATTATTACAACCACCATTAAGTAAAAAAACATTAATGGGGTTAGATCCAGGGTATAGAACAGGATGTAAGCTTGTAATAATTAATAAAGATGGATTTTATGAGACAAATGATGTCTTATATTTAGTAGAGGAAATGCATAATAGTAGACAACTTGATGAAGCTAAAAATAAAATTTTGAATTATATCAAAAAATACGATGTAGATATTATAGCTATAGGAAATGGAACAGCTTCCAGAGAAACTGAAAGTTTTGTAGCAAAGACAATAAAAGAATCTTCAAAGCCAGTATCTTATTTAATTGTAAATGAAGCAGGGGCATCAGTTTACTCAGCCTCAAAACTTGCTATAGAAGAATTTCCTGATTTAGATGTAACAGCAAGGGGAGCTATATCCATTGCGAGAAGGATACAAGATCCAATGGCAGAATTAGTAAAAATAGATCCTAAATCAATAGGTGTTGGAATGTATCAGCATGATGTAAATAGTAAAAAGTTAAATGAAACTTTGGAACAGACAATAGAACATGTAGTTAACAATGTAGGAGTAAATATAAATACTGCTTCTTGGGCACTTTTAAGCTTTGTTTCAGGTATAAAGAAAAATGTAGCTAAAAATTTAGTTGATTATAGACAAGAAAATGGAGATTTCAAAGATAGAAAGCATTTGAAAAAAGTAAAAGGATTAGGGGATAAAGCTTTTGAACAGATGGCAGGATTTATAGTAGTTCCTAATAGTAAAAATCCTTTAGATAATACTATAATTCATCCAGAGTCATATCATATAGCAGAAACTATATTAAAAGAAGCTGGTTGTGAAGTAGTAGATTTAAAAGAAAAATTGAGTGAAGTTAGACAAAAATTACAAGTTGTAGATTTAGAAAAAATAATTAAAGAAAACGATTTTGGACCACAAACAGCTAAAGATGTTTATGATGCATTATTAAAAGATAGAAGAGATCCTAGAGATGAATTTGAAAAACCACTTTTAAGATCTGATATATTAAATATGGATGATTTATCTGAAGGGATGATTTTAGAAGGAACAGTTAGAAATGTTGCAAAGTTTGGGGTTTTTGTAGATATAGGGCTTAAAAATGATGCTTTAATTCATATATCTCAAATATCAGATAAATTTGTATCTGATCCAACAAAAGTTTTATCAGTAGGACAAATTATAAAAGTAAAAATCTTATCTCTCGATAAAGAAAGAGGAAGAGTAGGTCTTACTAAAAAGGGGATTTAATAGAAGCTTATTAAATAAAATAATATATTAGAAAAGATGAAAGAAGGTAAAAATAATGAGTTTATTTTTAATTGGATTGATACCAATAGCTTTATTTTTAGTTATGTTAGCAGTGTTGAAGTACTCGCCTATGTTAAGTGCGTATTCTAGTTTAGGAGTGGCAATAGTTTTGTCATTGATTATACCTGAATGGAGAATGCCTATAGGAGGTATAATAGGATCAATATTAGAAGGTTTTTCAGTGGCTTGGATGCCTATAGGGGTAGTAGTTATAGCAGCAATTTTTGCTTATGATTTATCGGTGAAAACAGGTCAAATTAATGTAGTAAAAAAAATGTTAGGAAATATTACAACAGATAGAAGAGCTCAAGCATTAATATTAGCTTGGGGATTTGGTGGATTTATAGAAGGAATAGCAGGTTATGGTACAGCAGTTGCAATACCAGCAGCAATAATGGTATCTTTAGGATTTAACCCTTTAAATGCAGCAATAATTTGTTTAATAGCAAATACAACACCAACAGCATTTGGAACAGTTGGACTTCCTGTTACAACAATGGCTGGATTATTAGAATTAAATGCTAATCAGATAAGTTTATTTGTTTCGTTATTATTATTTCCTATAATGTTTTTCATACCTTTTATACTAGTAGGACTTTCAAATAAAGAAAGAGAAGATAAAAAAGCAGTTTTTGGAGGAGGTATATTACCTGTAATATTTGCCTCAGTAATAGGATACGGTATACAACCTCTTATAGCAATGACTATGGGAGCGGAATTACCAACAATTTTATCAAGTTTATTAGCAATGATTTTAATGATAATTGCAACAAAAATATTTATTAAAAATAAAGAAGGGTTTGAAGTACAACCTGTAACAATTAAAGAAGGATTATTAGCTTGGTTACCTTATATTTTAATGGTAGTTCTTATAATAGGAACGAGTCCAGTTGTACGTGCAATACATGAGCCATTAGAACATACTAATTCAGTATTAAATTTTACTTTTGGTAACGCCCATTGGTTTAATGATATTAAAGGTGATTTATCAAAAGCAAATGTAACATTCAAATGGATACTAGCTCCGGGAGTTCCAATATTGCTAGCAACTATAATTGCAGGATTCATACAAAAAGCTAAAATAAAAGACATGAAAGATGTTTTAGTTCATACAGTAGTTCATAAAATTCCTTCATTAACAGTTATTATGGGAATTGTTGCTTTATCAATAATTATGAAGCATAGTGGAATGATAAATAGTATAGCGTTAGGGTTCCAATCACTAATGGGAGATAAATTTGCTTTAATTTCTCCATTTTTAGGAACAATAGGAACATTTGTAACAGGAAGTGACTTATCGTCAAATTTATTATTTGGTAATTTACAAACTAATGTAGCAGAAGGACTAAAAACAGGATATGAACCGTTAAAAGCTTTATTTATTGCATCAAATACAGCAGGAGCAACAGGAGGGAAAATGATTTCTCCTCAAAATATTGCAATAGCAGCATCGACAGTTGGGTTAATGGGAAAAGAAGGAGAAATGTTAGGAAAAACATTAAAATTTGCACTAATTTATGCAATTATTCTTGGAATATTGGTATTTACAGGAAGTGCAATAGTATAAGATAGATAGGAATATAGGAGGAAAAATGTCGGAAAAAGAAAATGAAAAAGTAGAAAAGGTAGATTATGCTGGAACTCTTAATCTCCCTAAAACAAGTTTTAAAATGAAAGCTAATTTGGCTCAAAAAGAACCTTTAACAGTTAGAGATTGGAATAAAGGTGAAATTTATGAAAAATCAATCAGAAATGAAAGTGAGTTTTTTGTGCTACATGATGGACCTCCTTATGCTAATGGAGACATACATATAGGACATGCACTAAATAAAGTATTGAAAGATATTATTTTAAAATACAAAAGATTAAGAGGATATAATGCACCTTATATACCAGGTTGGGATACACATGGGTTGCCTATTGAATGGAAAATCATGGAAGAGCTTGGCGAGAAAGCAAAAACAATGACTCCTATTCAAATAAGACAAGAGTGTAAAAAATATGCACTTAAATGGATTGAAAAACAAAAAAAAGAATTTATTAGGCTAGGAATTCTTGGTAATTGGGATGATCCTTATATTACATTAAAACCAGAATATGAAGCAGAGCAATTAAAAGTATTTAAAGAGATTTATGAAAATGGTTATGTGTATAAAGGATTAAAACCAGTATATTGGTCACCTACTACGGAAACTGCCTTAGCAGAAGCTGAAATTGAATATAAAGATGTAGAATCCCATTCTATTTATGTTAAATTCCAAGGATTGAGAGATTTGACAGATAAACTTGGAGTAGATGAGGCAAGCATTGTAATTTGGACAACAACACCATGGACGTTGCCTGCAAATTTAGGTGTTTCATTAAATACTGACTTTGACTATGGTTTATATAAAACAGAAAAAGGGAATTTAATTTTAGCAAAAGATTTGTCAGAAGTAGCCTTTTCAGCAATGGGTCTTACTTATGATTTAATTAGTGAATTTAAAGGGAGTGAACTAGAAAATACTCATTATAAACATCCGTTTATCGAAAGAGAAGGATTAGTGATTTTAGGAGACCACGTAACATCAGAAGCTGGAACAGGAGCAGTTCATACAGCGCCAGGGCATGGTGTTGACGATTATAATGTTGCCATTAAATACAATTTAGGTATTTTATCTCCAGTGGACGATAAAGGTCATATGACAAAAGAAGCTGGAAAATATGAAGGTTTATTTTATGCCAAAGCTAATAAAGAAATTATTGAAGATATGAAAAAAAGCGGTCATTTAATACATTATAATAAATTTACTCACTCATACCCTCATGATTGGAGAAGTAAAAAACCTGTAATTTATAGAGCGACTGAGCAGTGGTTTATAAGTGTTGATGAAAGCGATATAAGAAAAAATGCATTAGAAGCATTAAAAGATATTGAATTTGTACCTGAATGGGGTAAAAATAGAATAAATGCAATGATTGAAACAAGGCCTGATTGGACTATTTCAAGACAAAGGGTATGGGGAGTACCAATACCTTTGTTTTATGATTCTAATACCAATGAAGTTATTTATAAATCAGAAATTATGGATAAAGTTATTGAACTTGTAAAAAAAGAAGGAACAGATATTTGGTGGAAATATGAAGCTGAGGAAATAATAGGAGAAGAGTTACTTGAAAAATTTAATCTAAAAGGTATAAAATTAAGAAAAGAAAGAAGTATAATGGATGTATGGTTTGATTCAGGAGCTTCACATAGAAGTGTATTAGTTCCTAGAGGATTACCAAGACCTGCTGATCTTTATTTAGAAGGAAGTGACCAGCATAGAGGATGGTTTCAATCATCTTTACTAACTTCGATAGCTAGTACAAAAGACTCTCCTTACAAAAGAGTTCTTACTCACGGTTTTGTTATGGACGGACAAGGTAGAAAAATGTCTAAATCTTTAGGAAATACTATAATTCCAAAAGATATTATAGAAAAATACGGAGCAGATATTTTGAGACTTTGGGTTTCTTCAGTTGACTACAGAGAGGATGTTAGAATTTCTGAGAATATACTGCAACAAATGTCAGATGCGTACAGAAGAATAAGAAATACAGCAAGATTTTTAATGGGTAATTTAAATGAATTTGATTATGAAAATGATAAAGTTGAATATAACAATATGCTAGAGATAGATAAATGGGCTATGCATAAATTAGAAGAACTTAAAGAAAAAACTACAAAATTTTATGATAAATATGAATTTTACAGTTTATTTCAAGAAATCACATATTTTTGTTCGGTTGAAATGTCTTCGTTTTATCTAGATATTGTAAAAGATAGACTTTATTGTGAAAATAAAAAATCATTAGAAAGAAGAAGTGCTCAGACTGTATTGACTGAAGTTTTAAGAGTTTTAGTAAGGATAATTTCTCCTGTACTTTCGTTTACAGCAGATGAAATTTGGGAAAGGATACCAGATAACTTAAAATCAGAAGAAAGTGTTCATTTGTCTTCGTGGATAGAAAGTAATCCTGAATATAAAAATATTGAATTAGATAAAAAATGGAATAAAATATATAATTTAAGAAAAGAAGTAAATAGAAAATTAGAAGCAGAAAGACAAGAAGGATTAATAGGGCATTCCCTTGATGCAAGAGTAATTTTAAATATTACGAATGATGAGTTCTCTTTCTTAAAAGATTATACTGAAGGAGAAGTAGCTGATTTATTTATAGTATCTCAAGTAAAATTTATAAATGAAGGTCTTGAAAGTAGTGAAATAGAGGGTGTTAATATAGGTGTGGAAAAAGCTTCTGGAAAAAAATGTGAAAGATGTTGGAAATATGACGAAGAAGTAGGTAAAAATAATATCCATGATGATGTATGTCCTAGATGTGTTTCTGTACTTGGATAATGTAGCATCTAAAATAGAAAGTAGTTGTAAACAAATATTCGAAATGTAGAAAAGGAGAAAAATGCTTTATATAGTAATAATAGTACTTCTTACTGTAGTGGATCAGGTAGTAAAATATGTGATGATGAATGTATCAGGGGGTCAAATTGGATATTCTATACCAGTTATTAAGAATTTTTTTCATTTAACTTATGTAGAAAATCATGGAGTTATATTTGGACTTTTTGAAGGTAAAATAAGTATATTTACAGTAATCAGTATAATTTTAATACTTTATGTTATATTTACAGAATTTAAAAATTTCAAAAATTATACAAAATGGACAAAAATAGGTATCTCAATTATAGCTGCAGGAGCTGCAGGAAATATGATTGACAGAATATTTAGGGGTTTTGTTATTGACATGATAGATTTTAATGGAATATGGGTATTTGTATTTAACTTAGCTGACATGTATGTTCATATTGGAATTTACATAATTGTAATTGATTACG
>JAGOWQ010000062.1 GCA_018060185.1 Leptotrichiaceae bacterium
ATTTATTACCATGTCCTATATAAAAAGCTAATATTAATAGTATCCCATACATTCCATAATCAACTTTTATTATAATTGCTATAAAAATTACAAGTCCTATTAAAATTTTTGATAGGTATCTGTTAAATTTATCATATATATAAATACATACTAATCCTAAAAATAATGTAAAAAATATATTTAAAACTTCGTTATATTTTAATATCCATATAGGTGTTTGAAATAATACTGCTGATATTCCTATCCTCACAAGGTACTTACTAACATCACGAGTATGTTTATACCCTTCAACCAATGCAAAAGCAAATATAGGATATGAAAGTCTTCCTACTATCGTTAATATCTCTGGACCTCCTATTACATAATGATAATGATCCATAAACATAGTTATAAAACCTATTAACTTTAACGTAAATAAATCCATATTTTGTTCCTTTCATATTATTAACTTAATATTATTATGCTTTTATATGATCATACCCACCTTTTTCAAATTTTTTAACTACATAACTACAAATGGGAACTATTTTATAATTATTTTCTTCAGCGTACTTAACTCCTGCATTAAGTAATTTATCTGCTATTCCTTGTCCTCTTAATGCATTTGATACAAATGTATGATCAAAAAATAATTTTTTATCTTCTTTTTTATATGTCAATTCTGCTTGCATTTCTCCATTTTCATCGTACATGAAAAACCCTTTATCTTCAATATGTTTTATATTCATCTTTCCTCCATTTCAGATTCTACTATATTTTATTTATTTTTATAATTATATCATAAAATATAAAATCTTAAAACTTCTTTTTTACATAAAAATAAGTCTCTTAAATATATTTATATTATAAGAGACTATTTTAAATTTTATTTTTATAATTCAATATCTTCTTTTCTTAATGTAGGAAATAAAAGCACATCCCTTATAGACGTTGAATCTGTTAAAAGCATAACTAATCTGTCCATACCTATACCAAGTCCTCCAGCAGGTGGCATTCCATATTCTAACGCCCTTATATAGTCTAAGTCCATACCTTGAGCTTCGTCATCTCCTGCTTCTTTTAGCTTAACTTGTTCTTCAAATCTTTCTTTTTGATCCCTAGGGTCATTCAATTCTGAGTAAGCATTGGCAAATTCTCTTCCTGAGATGAATAATTCAAACCTATCCACCCAATCATCCTCACCTTTTTTATTTTTTGCAAGAGGTGAAATTTCTTTTGGATACTCTGTTATAAAAGTA
The DNA here is from genome assembly GCA_018060185.1 of Leptotrichiaceae bacterium. Lineage (GTDB taxonomy): Bacteria > Fusobacteriota > Fusobacteriia > Fusobacteriales > Leptotrichiaceae > JAGOWQ01. The sequence continues at coordinate 1,239 of JAGOWQ010000062.1, forward strand.
GGATTTATTAAAGTACTTTCTACTTTTTCTTCAAATATTATATTTAATATTCCGTACTTTGTATATGTTTTATCTTTATCTAATGAAATCCCCATTGCTTTTGCTTTTTCTATTGCTTCTTCATCTGTTGATATTGAGTTAAAATCAAAACCTGAAACTTCTTTTACTATATCTTTCATAGTAACCCTTCTCCAAGGTTTTGCCATATTTATTTTCTGTCCTTCATATTCAATTTCATTTTTTTTATGTAATTCAATAGTTAAGCTTGAAATTAAATCTTCTGTTAAATCCATCATATCATTAAAATCTGCGTAAGCTTGGTAAAGTTCCATCATTGTAAATTCTGGATTATGTTTTATCGAAATTCCTTCATTTCTGAAACTTCTGTTTATTTCAAATACTTTTTCAAATCCACCAACTAACAATCTTTTTAAATATAATTCTGGAGCTATTCTTAAGAATAATTCCATATCAAGAGCATTATGATGCGTTTCAAAAGGTTTAGCAGTTGCTCCACCTGCTATTGGATGCATCATAGGAGTTTCCACTTCAATAAACCCTTTAGTTTCCAAATATGTTCTAAAAAATCTTATTATTTGAAATCTTTTTTTCATAGTTTCCATAACTTCAGAGTTCATAACAAGATCCACATACCTTTGTCTATATCTTGTTTCAACATCTGTTAATCCATGAAATTTTTCAGGTAACGGTCTTATATTTTTAGATAGAACTTCAAAATTTTTCACTCTTAATGTTAACTCTCCAGTTTGGGTTTTAAAGAGTGTCCCCTCTACCCCAAGAAAATCTCCAACACCAAGTTTTTTATATATTTCATATTGTTCTTCTCCAACTTCATCTTTTTTTACATAATATTGTAATTTACCTGTTGGATCTTGAATATGTCCAAATCCATTTTTTCCCATTCTTCTAAATGCTACTATTCTTCCAGCTGTTTTAAATATTTTATCACTAGTATCATCATATTTATTTATTTCAGCTATTTCATCAATTTTTTCATATTTTCTTCCATAAGGTTCTAACCCTATTTCCTTTAACTCTTCTACTTTTTTTAATTTTTCATTTATTATTTGATTTTCACTTGTCTGTGCTTGAGTACTCATTTTTTTCCTTTCTTTTTACACTATTAAAAAGTATATATTTAAAAATTACTTATTTCTAATTTGATAGAGTTTATTATTTCATTTTTATCCATTATATCATATTCCAACAATATTTTTAAATCATTTATAGTCATTTTTTTTGTAAAAATTATATATTTCCCTTTAAATTCTTTTGTTATATAAGTAAATGACGTTTCCTTTTCAAGTTTAAAAATTTGTTTGGAATTGATTATTCCTTGACGAAGAATTTCCACAAAATCATATCTTATTATAATTTTATTTTTACCATATTCATCATTATAATAATATTCTTTTTTATCCTCTAAATCAAGCTTTTTTTTTAATTTAAAATTTTTTTCATAATTTTGTCCATGAGTATCCAAACTTTTTATTTTTATATTCATTTTTACCTACTTTTAAGATTTTCTATTCTAGGAAATCGTTTAAAAATTCATCAATATCCTCGTCATTTAGTTCTCCTAATGCCTTTATATAATCTTCATCTTCAGAATCTATTTCAACAAAATCATCACTTTCTTTTTCTACAACATCGTATTCTCCAAATTCTTCATTCCAGTACATATATTCTTTATCTGAACCGTAATATTCTTCTTCCCAAACTTCCAAAACTTCATCAGCTTCTTCTTCCTCAAGCAATTCAAGATTTTCTTCCACTGTGTCGTAATAAAATAATCTTTTTGTTCCATTTTCATTTTCACAAATTAAATATTCTTTGTCCCCTATAGTAACATTTGATATACAAGTTAGATATTCTAAATCTTCTTCCACTAATCTTTCAAATTCTTCACCAACAGAATACATAATACTCTCCTTTACTATTATTTATGATATTTTATATTTTTATTTATTGTAATCCATCTATATATTTGCTCAATAAGAATTAATCTCATCAATTGGTGGGGAAACGTCATAGATGAAAATTTCAACCTACAATCTACTATTTGCCTTAATTTATCTCCTACTCCGTTTGAGCCTCCAATTATAAAATTAATCTCACTATTTGTCAAAGAAATTTTTTCTAATTTTAAAGCCATTTCTTCTGATGTTTTCATCTCACCTTTTAAATCAAGCAAAATATTATATGATTTACTTTTTTTTATTACAGTATCGATAATTCTATCTGTTTCTCTAGTTATTGCATAATCAACACTTCTATTATCATTTTCTTCTGCAAGTTCAATTACAGATAAATTAACATATTTAGATAATCTTTTTCTAAATTCGTCTATTCCATCTTTTATATATTTATCTTTAATCTTCCCAATACATACTATATTAATCTTTACCATATTTTTCCCTTATTGTCAATTGTCTTAACATTATTTTTTTCTTCCAAACATTTTATCTAGGTCATCTCTTGTTATTTTTACAATAATTGGACGTCCATGAGGGCATGTATATTCTCCTACTTCATGAAGTCTTCTTACCATATTTTTCATTTCATCTATACTTAACTTTTGACCTGCTTTTACTGCGCCCTTACAAGACATAGAAATTATTATATTTTCTCTTAAATCCTTAATTTCTCTTTCTTCTTTGACATCAGATAAAAGTTTTAAAAATACATTTTGTATACTATCTCTAAAATCAAAAGCAGGTACCGCTCTAAAAACTATTTCATTATGAAGTTCATCTATATCAAACCCAAAATCATTAAAAATTTCTATATTATCAAAAATTATATTTTTTTCAATTTCATTAACTTCCATTTTTTGAGGCAAAATCAAATGTTGAGATTCCAATTTCTTATTATAAAATTTATCTTTAAGCTCTTCATAAAGTATTCTTTCATGAATAATATGTTGATCATAAATTTCCAACTCATTATTTTTTCTTACTAAAATATATGTCTCAAAAATTTGACCTAGAACATCGTAATCATAGTAATGTCCTTCTTGTTTTTCAAAAGTTCCTCTTTTGTATTCTTCTACTTCTTGTGCAACTTCTACATATTCTTCTTTATTTACATCCTTATCATTCAACAAATTCAGCTCTTTCATTATGTCTTCAATATTATTTTTTGAAGTGGATAAATCAAAGTTTTCTACTTCTTTAGCATTTTCATTTTCAGATAAATTATTTCCTATAAAATTTTCATTTTTATAACTTTCTTTACTATTTGTTTCTAAACTAAAAAAAGTTTGATTATCTGTTTTTATAATTTCATCTTTAAACAAATCATTTATTTTTTCATCTTTATTTTCTACATTTACATTTTGTTTAAGAAAATCTATATTAGGTTGCCAATTTTCTCTATCATTATGATAAAAAAATTCATCTATAGATTCTTTTACTTGTCTATATATTAATTTATCATTAGAAAATTTAACTATTTTTTTTGATGGATGAACATTTACATCTATTTCTTTTGGATCTATATCAAAAAATATTATTGCAAAAGGATACTTACCTTTCATAAGCTTAGTGTAATATCCATCAATAACTGCTCTTTCAATAGTGTTAGACTTAACATACCTTTTGTTTACGTAAGTAAAAATATAGTCTTTGCTACTTCTTAACATTTCTACATTTCCTAAATAACCATATTCAAATTTTTTAATATTTTTTAAAACTGACTTCCCGAATAACTCTAAAACCGTATTTTCAATCCCTTTTCCACTTGTATTTATACTTTTTTTACCATCCAGCTCTAATAAAAATGAAACATCATTATTTATAAGAGCTTCCTTTAAAACAATATCTCTAATTTTATTATATTCCGTAGTCTCTTTTCTTAAAAACTTTTTTCTTGCAGGAGTATTATAAAACAGATCTCTTACTTCAATTTCCGTTCCAATGTTTTTTGAGACCTCTTCAAATTTTCTTATGACTCCTCCATAACTTGATATTTTATATCCTGTAGAACTGCTTTCTGAACGAGTTGTCATTGTTAATTTTGATACAGCTGCAATAGAAGCAAGTGCTTCTCCTCTAAATCCATAAGTATTAAGATTAAAAACATCCTCTTTTGTTGATATTTTAGATGTGGCATGTCTTTCAATAGAAAGAAGAGTATCGTCTTTATCCATACCTAAGCCATTGTCACTTATTTTAACTTCAAGTCCACCTTTAAAAACTTCTATTTTTATGATAGTTGCTTTAGCATCTAAAGAGTTCTCTATCATTTCTTTTATCATAGAAGCAGGATTTTCTACAACTTCACCTGCAGCAATTATATTTGAGACACTTTCATCTAATATTTTTATATATCCCATAATCTTATCCTCTCAAATCTAATTTATTTTACCTTTTAACTTCTTATATTTTTTATAATATATTATATCCAATAAACATCATTTTTTCAAGAAATTAGAAAATATGCCTTTTATTACAAATTTTAGCATAAAAAAGCCGGATTAAAAATCCGACGATTTTTACGTTTTATGTATAATAAAAATTCTATATAAAATAAAATGAAAAAAATATTCAAAAAATTATTATACAAAATATTATAGAAAAATTCAATACTCTTAATTTAAAAATTATCACATAAAATAAAAAAATCATTAAATTACGACTTAATATTAATACAACTAATTATTAAATCAAGTTTGTAGACATTAGCCAATCTTTTATTAGCATTTCAAATATTTTAGGTTTTTCTATTTGGATATTATGCCCTGCTCCATCAATTATAGCTACTGTCCCCCTTGAATAGTTTTCAGATATACCTATTAATTGTTTATATCCTGTTATACTATCTTGTTTACCCGCCATAAAAAGTGATGGTTTGTTGAACTTATTTTTTATTTTTTCATCTATATTTGCAGAAAAACTATAATTTAATCTGAGCTTTTTAATAAAATCCATATTAGCAATTTTTATTCCTGAATATATTTCTTTTTTATATCTGTCATAAGTTTTTTCATTAATAATAACTGATGTTTTTAAAAATCCATCTATTTCTTCTTTATATTTTCC
>JAGOWQ010000029.1 GCA_018060185.1 Leptotrichiaceae bacterium
TCTGATCCTTCTACAGGTAATGTTACCAAACAAGTACGATCAAATGAATCTAAAGCATGTACTTCTAACTCTTTTAATGAAATAACGTCCCCTGGTTTAACTGTTACAAGTCTATCTTCAGGTACTCCCCATTTTTTCCACAACTCTGTACAGTGCCATGGTCCTACAAATTTAACATGCTCTAATTTAGGATTATTCATAATTGCTGCTGCCACATTTATGTCTATATGATCACTATGATAATGAGATGCTAGTATGTAATCCACTTCATTAATTGAAAATGGATCTAAAACCATTGGCTGTGCTCTCAAATTAGGTTGCAATTTACGAACTCCAGACATATTTGCCATCTGATGTCCACGAACCATGTCTTTTACTTTTTTTGTACTTTTCCCACGACTACACCATAAATCCATACATATATTACAACCTCCTGGTGTTTTTATCCATACACCTACACAACCCAACCACCACATTGCAACATTTCCTTCAGGTACAATCTCTTCTTCTATTTCTTCATTTAACCAAGTACCCCATTCTGGAAATGTGCTAAGAATCCAAGATTCCCTTGTTATTTCATTCACTTTAGCCATTTTTACCTCCTAAAATTTAATTAATTTTTTTGTTAGTAATTTATGTTTTTTGTTAATTGTTTGCTAACAATAGTGTAACTCGATTTTTTAAAAAGTCAATAGCATGAAAAAATTAATTTATAATTAAACAAAAAAAAGACAGGATTTAGTAAATCTCTGTCTTTTTACTTTAAAACTATTTATTAATATTATAAAAAGCTGCTTTTCCTTGATAGACTGCTTCGTCAGCTAAATCATCTTCGATTCTTAATAATTGATTGTATTTAGCCATTCTGTCAGTTCTTGATGCAGATCCTGTTTTAATTTGTCCTGCATTTGTTGCCACAGCTATATCAGCTATAGTATCATCTTCAGTTTCTCCTGATCTGTGAGATATTACTGCTGTATATCCTGCTTTTTTAGCCATTTCAATAGCATCTAAAGTTTCAGTCAATGTTCCTATTTGATTAACTTTGATTAATATTGAATTTGCAATTCCTTTTTTAATTCCTTCTTCTAATCTTACTGTATTAGTAACAAACAAGTCGTCTCCTACTAATTGTACTTTATCTCCTATAGCAACAGTTAATTTTTTAAATCCGTCCCAATCATCTTCTGCTAATCCATCTTCAATAGAAACTATTGGATATTTAGAAGCTAATCCTTTGTACCATTCTACCATTTCTTCTGATGTTCTAACTACTCCACCTTCTCTTTTAAATGTGTAAGTATAAGTTCCATCAGAATTTTTAGTTGCAAATTCTGAAGAAGCTGAATCTAACGCAAAAGTTATGTCTTCTCCTAATTTATATCCAGCTGCTGCTACTGCTTGAGAAATTACATCTAGAGCACCTTCTGTACCGTTAATATTTGATGGAGCATATCCTCCTTCATTTCCTACGTTTGTAGAATCTCCATTAGCTTTTAAAATTTTACCTAAATGATGGAAAATTTCAGCACCCATTCTTAAAGCTTCTTTATAAGTTTTTGCTCCAACTGGTTGTACCATGAATTCTTGAACATCAACTGCTGAATCAGCATGAGATCCTCCATTTAAAATATTCATCATTGGTACAGGTAATTCTTTGGCATTAACTCCTCCCAAATATCTGTACAAAGGTATATTTAATTGGTTAGCTGCTGCTTTAGCTACTGCTAATGAAACACCTAGTATAGCGTTAGCTCCTAGTCTTCCTTTATTTGGAGTTCCGTCTAATTCGATCATAGCTTTATCTAAAGCTACTTGATCTAAAGCGTCCATTCCAATTAAATGCTCAGATATTTCAGAGTTTACATTTTCAACTGCTTTTAGAACTCCATTTCCTAAATATCTAGATTTATCTCCATCTCTTAATTCAACTGCTTCGTGTTCTCCTGTAGATGCCCCAGATGGTACAGATGCTCTCCCCATTGCTCCACCTTCTAAGAATACTTCTACTTCAACAGTTGGGTTCCCTCTTGAATCAAGTATCTCTCTTGCATAGATATCTTCAATTCTAGTCATTTGTAATTACCTCCATAATTTTTTATTTTCTTAATTATATCATAATGTTTATAATTTTCAAAATACTTTTTTAATTAGTATTATATTTAAATCGTATTTTAAATTATTGTATGTCTCCTAGTTCTTTTTCAGCTTTTTCAAAAGCAATTTCTAATCTTATTCTTTCTTTTACCTCTTCAAAAGTAACTTCTTTTGATGGTATTTCTGAATTTTTTACTAATAAAAATACACCGAAATCTACATTATGTTCTATTATTTCTCCTATCTTAGAAGAGAACAATTTTTCTGATAATGTCGCATCATTTCCTATACCAGGGATAGATTCTGATTTTTTCAAACTTCTAAAATATTCTTTTACTCCAAAATTATATTTTTCTTGAGAATCTACATCAGCCCATTTTACTTTTCCACTAGCTAATTCTTCTTTTAATTTTGTTAATCTTGTTACTAATCCTTTTTTAGTTTCTTCAGATACTGTAGGAGTCAATAAAATATGACTTACTGTTGCTTTATTAGGATCATTTTCATTTTTTCTTTGAACATAAATTATGTGATATCCAAAATCAGTTTTTACAGGACCTACAATATCTCCTGATTTTGCTTTTTGTATAGCCTGAGTGAATTCAGGAACATATTGCGTTATGTCTGTATCTTCACCTAAACTTCCTCCATTATCTTTTGACCCAGGATCTTTACTTAATTCCTTAGCTTTTGAAGAAAAATTTTCTTTTGTTATAGTTTTCATAATATCATCTGCTTGACTTTTTAAAGCTACGATATCTTTTTCTGAAGGTTGATAATCTTCTCCTACAACATATCCTTTTATTGTATTTTTTATATTATATTTATCCCTATTTTCATTAAATCTTGCCGTCATTTCATTTTGAGGCGGTTGATATGTATCTAATATATAATTATAATATTTTTTAGAGTAGTCACTTAATTCTCCTAATCCAACAAATTCAGGTGATGATTTTATTCCTACCGCTTTTGCTTTGTTCATAATTGAAACTAAATTTTCTAAATTTTTACTCAAATTATTTTTTATATTATCCACTAAAGCTTGTGAATATCCCTGTTGTGATGAGAAAAAGTCAGAAATTAAATTTTCATTTAAATTAGATTTTGTGAATTTATATCCAGCTTTTTCAACAATAACAGTCTTAGAATTTTCGTAAAGTTTTTTATACTCATCTATTTTAAAATTAATCTTTGCTTTGTCTAATGCTTTATTTAAATATGAAGTAATTAGCATAGATGAATTTTCAGAGTTTAATATTTCTACTATTTGAGGTTTAGCTTCTTCAAATGTCAAATCAGTAAAGTTTTGATATTTGTGTCTTTCATAAGTTTTTTTCAATTCTTCTTCACTAACTTTCGATGATTCTAATATTTTTTCTTGAACTTTTTTAACTATCTCTTCATTTCTTAAATATTCTTTAAATGTTGTTAAATTATATCCATTTGCCGTCAACGTTTGTATAAATCTTTCTTTTCCTCCAGATTGTACTTGATATTCAGCTATTCTTTTATTAATATCTACATTACTTACTTTTATTTTTAAATCTTTACTCGAAGACAATAATACTTTTCTATCGATAAACGTTTTTATTATATATTCTTTTAATATATCATCTGGTAAAGTTTGAAAATTTTCTGTATCTACCCCTATTTGTGATAATTGCTCTCTTTTTTGAATTAACATATTGTCGGAATAGTTCTTAATATTTTGAAATTCTTTTTCAATCTCATCTCTATAAATTTTGGTTCCGTTCACTTCAATTGCAACTTCTCTATTTGAATCTGAACTACTAAAAACATTATTTTTTAGAAATATCCATCCCCCATATAAAGAAGCTAGTGCAAATCCCACTATAAAGATTATTGCGAACATTCTAATCTTTGCTTTATGATTTTTAATTCCCATTTTTTCCTCCTATTTTATTTTTACATCTAATATTATAGCAATTTATCCATAATTTTTCAATTTATTATTACAAAATAAAATACCTTTAAATATTTTGATTATATTTTTGTAATCTCAAAATAATAATTTTAAAGGTATCCTATTTTTATTTTATAATTTGACTTTATGTTTAGTATAAACTTAAATTCATTTATTTGTGAATTTATAAAATACTATTCCATATTTTTTGTGAAAGTGAAATCTTTAGATAACCCTTCTTAAATCTTACCAACACTTTTTAATTATTTTTCATTTTTCTTTTTTCAGATATACATTTTGAACACACACCTTTTAAATAAAAATGTGTCTCTTCTATTTCTACATTTCCTAATTCTTGTAAATCTAATTTTGATAAATCCAAATCAAAATCTACTATATCCCCACACTCTTTACATTTGAAATGTCCATGCGTCCCTGTTATGAGATCGTATCTAACTTCATTCTCTTCTATAATAACTTCTTTTACTATATTATTTTCTAAAAATATATTTAAAGTATTATATACTGTTGTTTTTGATAAAGTTGGGATTTCATGCGAAAGATTTTGAAATATATCGTCAACTGTTGGATGTGTATGATTGTCCATTAAATATTGAAATATTTTAATTCTTTGTATAGATGGTTTTATTCCATTTTCTTTTAAATAATTTCCTATATTTTCTATATGCATGGTTTCCTCCTTATTTAAATTTTTAAAAATATGTCTATCACTTTTGTATTGATTACAATTTTATAATATCCTTTAGATAAAGTCAATTTTTTTTTTTACTTTTATAATCAAAGTTTATTTGTTATAGATATATCTCATTAAATATCTTGGTTTTCCATCTCCATATTCATTTTCTATTTCTTCTATAATTTTAAATCCTAATTTTTTGTATAAATTATTAGCATTTTCATTACTTATTTCTACTGTAAGTTCAATATTAGAAATTCCCAGTTCTTTTAAAAACTCAATGACATGTTCCAATAATGTTTTAGCATATCCTTGTTTTCCATATTTATCTACTGTAAAAACTCCGTATAAATATGCTTTTTCTTGATCAAAGCTCCTAAGAACCTCAACTACGGAAACAACATCTTCTTTCCCATTTTTATCAAATAATAAAGCATAAATTTTACCATATTTAGCCATAGGTTTTATATTCCACATTCCTATTGCTGCTTCTCCAAAAACTTCATCTTCATATTTTACAATAGAATTCAAAATTTCTTCATCCTTTTTTACATCTAATTGCCTTATGAGAAATCTTTTCATATCCTCCTCCTAATTATAATACTCAACCCTATATAAATACAGTCCTTCTGAAGGAGCTAATATTTTAAATCCGTTAGCATCAGGATTTTTTAATTTATTTTTTATATAATTCTCATCTTTGTTCTCAAAATATACAGCTAAAGCTGAACCTATCATTATTCTTACCATTGTTTTTAAAAATGAATTTCCACATATTTTTATATATATTCTTTTTTCAACTTCATTATAATAACATTTAATCCAATATATTTCTCTAACGGTATTTCTTTTAGATTTGTCTTTTTTCATAAAACTACTGAAATCATGCTTGCCTATATAATCTTTCATTATATTTTCTAACTCTTCAATATTTATATTTTCTTTTATTTCAGTTACATAGTTTGATTCAAAAGGTGTTACGTATTCTTCCTTTTTCATTATATACAAATATGTCCTACTTTTTGCATCAAATCTAGAATTAAATTCCATATCAACTTCTTCTATATTGAGTATTCTTATTTCTTTTCCCACTTTTTTATTTAATTGTTGCTTTATTCCATTTAAAGGAATATTTTTATCAATAAAAAAATTAGAAACTTGCCCTATAGCATGTACACCTTTGTCTGTTCTTCCTGAAGAAATAATATTAACTTTTTGAAAAAAACTTTTTTCTATTATTTTTTCTATTTCACCTTGAACTGTTTTTTCTTCCTTTTGCCTTTGAAATCCTGAAAACTTACTTCCGTCATACTGATACACTAATTTTACATTTTTTTTTGCAATCATTTTCACCTTCATTTTTACTATAATTTTTATTTTTCTAATTTATAAATCATTTAATATGAAATAATAAGTCCATTCTAAGTTTCTTGTTATACTATATTAGTATAAAAGATATAAATTAACTTTTTCTTCATAACTTCCTAAAAAGGTTGTCATTTGACAGCCTTTTTAATTTTTTAATTATATTTTTTTAAAATCAATTTTTTACTTAAATTTTACATATATATATGTTTAGGGATTTATTTGGGAGTATTTAAATAATTTTCTAAAGAGCAAATTTACTATTATTATATTTTATATAGCTAACTTTATTATATAAATAATATATTATCTTCCTGATCAAATTCTACCCTAGCAAGAGACTCTAACCTAATTCCATTTTCTCTTAATTTTTTTCCACCTTCTTGAAAATTTTTCTCAATTACAATTCCTACACCTGCAACTTCTGCTTTAGATTGATTTACTATTTCAAGTAACCCTAATGCAGCTGAACCACGAGCTAAAAAGTCATCTACTACTAAAATTTTATCATTTTCATTTAAATACTTTTTAGATACTCTTATAGTATACGTCTTATCTTTAGTATATGAATAAACTTCTGCCTCATATGTCTCATTATCCAAGTTTTTACTCTCTACTTTTTTTGCAAAAACTACAGGAGAATTAAAATACTGAGCAGCAATTGCTGCTACGGCTATGCCAGAAGACTCTATAGTAAGGATTTTATTTACCTTCACATCAGAAAATCTTCTTTTAAATTCTTTTCCGATTTCATTTAAGCAATTTACATCAATTTGATGATTTAAAAATGAGTCGACTTTTAATATTCCACCTTCTTTTATTTTACCATCTTTAAGTATTTTTTCTTTCAAATATTCCATTTTTCCCTCCTTAAATTTATAAAAAAAGAGCATTATAAAAACACTCTCTCGTAAATTAGGTTATTTTGTTGCTATGAAATATCGTAATAATTTTTACGACGTTAGGTTAGTTAATTAATTTAATTTATTCTTAAAAGTTGTATTTAACACGTTTCACGTAGCTATATGGTGCGAAGGGAGGGACTCGAACCCTCATGTCAAAGACGCTAGATCCTAAGTCTAGTGCGTATGCCAATTTCGCCACCCTCGCAATTTTTCAGTATTTTTATAATGGTGAGCCATACTGGAATCGAACCAGTGACACCATGATTAAAAGTCATGTGCTCTACCGACTGAGCTAATGGCTCATATATGGGGTGACCGACGGGACTTGAACCCGCGACAACCAGTGCCACAAACTGGCGCTCTACCAAACTGAACTACGGCCACCATATGATTTGTATATTTTAAAAAAAAATGGAGCGGGAGACGAGGGTCGAACTCGCGACATTCAGCTTGGAAGGCTGACGCTCTACCAACTGAGCTACTCCCGCAAATTTAAAATTTTATAAATGGTCGGTGCAGCAGGATTTGAACCTGCGACCCCCTGCTCCCAAGGCAGGTGCGCTACCGAGCTGCGCTATGCACCGTTATCTGAGTATTCTACTAGACAGATAATATACTACCATTTTTATAATTATTTGTCAACAAATTTTTTAAACTTTTTTTATTTTTACTTGTTCAATTCTTCAATAGCATCAAAAGCTATTTGAGATAATAATTTAGCACTTTCAGCAACTATTTCACTTCTAAAATAAAATTTTGGATGATGATGATAGGGAACTTCTTTTCCTTCTTGGGCTATCCCTAAAAATGCATAAGCTGAAGGTATTTTATAACCAAAATAAGAAAAATCTTCTCCACCCATTACTGGTTTTTCCAAATTTTCACAATTTTCTTTTCCTAGAATTTTTTCAGCTGAATCTTTTAAAATATTTACAGCCTTTTCGTCATTTACTAAAATAGGATAGTATTTATTATAATCTAATTTGAAAGTAGCTCCGTAAGCTGACGTTATTCCACCAATTATCTGTTCCATTATACTAGGAACTTTGTCTCTTAACTCTCTGTCCAATGTCCTAACAGTTCCTTTTATGACAACATCATTAGGAATTACATTAAAAGCTTCTCCTGATTTAATCACAGAACAAGTAATTACCAATGGAGAAAATGTGCTTATCATTCTACTTTTTATAGTTTGTAATCCTAATACTACTTGTGCTGCTATTACAATAGGGTCTATAGATAATTCAGGAGCAGAGGCGTGTCCACCTTTCCCAACTATTTCTATGGAAAATTCATCTGGAGATGCCATCATCGGTCCCACTATTGTACTTACTTTTCCTTCTTTTGAAGGTCCCCATAAATGGAGCCCAAAAGCCATATCAACTTTTGGATTTTCTAAAAGACCTTCTTGAATCATTTTTTCTGCTCCACCACTTCTTTCTTCTCCAGGTTGAAAGGCGAACTTCACATTTCCTTCTAATTCATTTTTTAAATCATTTATTATCAATAATGCTCCATATAATCCTGCTGTATGACCATCGTGACCACAAGCATGCATTTTACCGTCTATTTTTGACTTAAAAGGAACATCGGATTCTTCTTTTATAGGAAGAGCATCCATATCCCCTCTTAATAATATCGTTTTTATATTAGCATTTTCATTTCCTTTTTTACCTCTGATTAATGCACATATACCTGTTTTAGCCATTTCAGTATATTCTATTCCAAGTTTATCTAATTTTTCTTTTATTGTTCTAGAAGTATTAAATAAATCCAAATCTAACTCAGGATTTTCATGAAGATATTCTCTTAATTCAATCATTTCTTTTAAATATTTTGTTGATAATTCTTTAATTTTTTCAGTAATATCCATATTTTTACCTCATTCATTAAATTTATTAATTAAATATACAACTAATTTATTATTTTAAAATATCTTCGTAATATTTTTTATATTTCTCACCTATTTTAACTAAATCTCTTTCCAAAGCAATATCATAAGCATTCTGTATTATTTCATCTATATTTGTTACTTTTTCATTTACTATAGATACCATTTTTTTATAAAATTCTTCATTGTCTTTAGCTTTAAAACAATTTTTTCCATCAGATAACCAATTATCATAAACAGGTATATCTCTTACTACTAATGGCAACTTAGATGAAAGAGCTTCTAAAACTACTATGCCTTCATTTTCTTCATAAGTCATAAATAGAAATGTTTTCGCTGCACCAAAAGCTCCTATTAAAATATCTTTATCTACATATCCTGGGAAAATAAGATTTTTAGGAGGACTATCTATAATTTTTTGTATTTTTTTAGGTAACATTGATTTTATACTAGATGAACCAAACCATAAAAATTGATAATCTGGACATTTTTCAACGATTTTAACAAAATCTTTTATACCTTTTCTTTCAAATGGTAACCCTGCTGTTATTATTAAAGGCTTATTTATTTTATATTCCTTTAAAAATTTATCTTTTAATTGATCTTTTTCAGAAAATTTTTTATTACTTACTCCGTTAGATATTACTCTAATTTCTTTAGGTGATTTCAAATATTTTTTTTCTATTAATTTTTTTGTATATTCTGTAGGTGTTATTAAGTAATCTGCATTATTATAAAGTTTTTTAACCCAAAATTTAATTATTGGGGCTAACTGATTACTAAATTTAACACTTCCTCTAAAATCTTCATAAGTAGTATGAGTATGGTATACTACTGGTTTTTTTGCTTTTTTTGCTTTTTTTAACATTTTCCAAGATTTTATTCCTATAGTATTTATATGTACTATATCATAATCATCTTTAGGATCTAATGTAAATTCAACATTATTTTCTCCAAGGGCTTCTTTTTGATGATTTAAAGCTTGCCCAACGCCTGATTTGCTGAATGTATTTTTCCCCTCTGAAAATAGTAAAACTCTCATTTTTGTCGTACTCCTCTAACGTTTTTTTATATAATGCCTCTACTTTCTCTCCAAATTTCTTTGATGTGTAATATTGAGATACGTTGAATGCATTTTCAATTATTTTTTCCTTTAATTTTTTATTTTCTTTTAATTTTTTTATATTTTCTACAAATTCTTCTTCTGTTTTATAAACTAATCCTGCTTCATTTTTTACCAATAAATCTTCCAAATTCAAGTCATATCTAGCATTAACAGGTGTTTTTGCTGCCATAGCCTCTATAAAAGTAAGTCCTTGTGTTTCAGATATACTCGCATTTAAGAAAATATCACCTATTTGATAATATATAGGTACTTTATCATGTGGAATTTCTCCCACAAATATAACTCTATCTGATATTCCAAGTTTTTCTACTTGCTCCTTTAAATTATTTTCCATTGAACCATAACTTTTTCCTACTATCATGAATTTATATGAAGGAGCTTTTATTTTAGAAAACATATCTATCAATACATCTATGCTCTTTTCTTCTGCCACTCTTCCCACATAAACGCATAAAAAATCTTCACTTTCTACTCCAAAGCTTTCTCTTACAAATTTTCTATCTTCATCACTGTAGTTTTCTCTATAAAATTTTTCAATGTCAAGACCAGTTGGAATTATATTCATAGATTTATCCACATCATAGGAATAAAGTATTTCTTCAACTTTTCTTGTAGGAACTATTAACGAATCACATTTTTCACAATAAAATTTACTAATTACAGCAGCTACTTTCTTAGCTTGAGATAGCATATGACCTCTAAATATGTAATGAGTATAATACTCGTATAAAGTATGATAAGTGTGGACTAAAGGAATTTCCAACTTTGAAGCTGCAAATCTAGCAAAAGTCCCAACTCCCCATTCTGTTTGAGAATGAATTATATCTAATTCTAATTTTTTTATTTTTCTAATTATTTTAGATGAATAAACCAAACCTAATCTGTATTGAGGTGCTGGTTTAAACTCCATACTTGGTATTCTTAAAACATTAGGTTCAACATCAGGAACATCAGGATCTGTTGTTGTTATTATATATACTTTATGACCTAATTTTCTTAGTTCTCTTTCTAATGTTGTTATAGAGCTTACAACCCCATTTATTTGTGGTCGGTATGTATCTGTAAATATTCCTACTCTCATAATGCATCCTTTCAAAATAAAAATTATTACTATTCAAAATATTCTGGAAATTCTAGAAAAAACTTTCCTATCTTTCCAACTCTATAGTCTTTTAATATTCTTCTAGATATTATATCATAGTTATGTTTTTCTGTTTTTAAAATTCCTAATCTTTTTTCTAAAATTTCTAATATCTCATAACTTTCTAAATTAAATATTTCTTCCTCTGATAAATTTTCTTCCAAATTGTATGACTTTATTATACTTTTTATTTTACCCAATTTTTTTATTTTTTCAAAAAATTTCATTGTCACGTCTTCCAAAGGCAGAACATTATCTTTTATAGATCCTGTAATAGCTAAATTATACGCTACATTTTCATCTTCAAATTTTGGCCACAAAATTCCTGGGGTATCTAATAACTCCAACTTTTCATCTATTTTTATCCACTGTTTCCCCCTAGTAAATCCTGGAGTATTTCCTACTCTCGCCTTATTTTTGTTTACAAATTTATTTATAAACTTAGATTTTCCTACATTGGGAATGCCTACTATCATTGCTCTTATTTCAGTTTTTCTTAATCCTTTTTTTTTCATCTTTTCTAATTTTTTTTCATATATTTTATCTGTTATTTTTCTGAGTTCATTGAAATTAGTACCTTTTTCAACGCTAAGTGCTACAAAATAATCAGAAAAATTATTTTTCAAAAAATAATCTTCCCATTTTTTTAAATCTTTACTATCAATTAGATCAACTTTGTTTAAAATAGTTATTTTTTGTTTATTTTTTGATAAAGTGTATATATCTGGATTTTTACTTGATATGGGAATTCTAGCATCTAGTATTTCTATTACAATATCTACTATTTTCAGATTTTCCAATATTAAATCCTTTGTTTTTTTCATATGACCTGGATACCAGTTTACATTCATTATTTATCCACCTCACTTTTAAAATATATTCCATCATCATTTATTGATCTTATAAAGAGAACTATTTCACCTTTTATAGCCTTTTTTTCCAACTGTTCTATAATTTGACTAACATTTCCTCTAATAATCTCTTCATAAATTTTAGTCAGCTCTCTAGTAATTACCACATATCTTTCTCCAAGATATTCTTTTATATCTTTTAGTGTTTTTAAAATTCTGTTGGGAGATTCTAGTATAACGATTGTTCTTTCTTCTTCTTTTAGCTTATTAAAAAGAGTTTGTCTACCTTTTTTCTTTGGAAGAAAACCTTCATAAGCCATTCTTTTGATATCAAGTCCAGAAATACTAGCACCTGTAACAATAGAAGAGGCCCCTGGAATTCCAATTACTTTTATATTTTTTTTTAATATCTCGTTTACAAGTTCAAATCCAGGGTCAGATATACATGGTGTTCCTGCATCTGTTACTAATGCTATTTTTTTATTATCTTCTAATAAATTTATTATATTCAAAATTTGATGGATTTTATTATGTTCGTGATACTGATAAATTTTTTTTTCTATTTCATAATACGAGAGTAACCTTTTAGTTACTCTCGTATCTTCTGCAAATATATAATCAACTTCCTTTAAAGTCTTTATTGCCCTAAAAGTTATATCTTCTAAATTTCCAATAGGTGTGCCTACTACATAAAACATTTTTTCCTACCTTTTGTTTCCTATTTTATTTTTTTACTTATTTCTTCTATGGCTCTTTTCAACTGAACATCTCCATTAGCTATTATTTTATCTGCCTCTTCTTTTCCTTTATCTTTTAATAATATGTCTTCTAATTCTTTTTTTCTTATAGATTTTGCTTCTTCACTTTCATTTGTATAACCTTTTAAGGCTATCAATTCTTCCATAGGAACTTTTATATCAGGTTCTATTCCTTTACCATGAATATAATTACCTTTCGGAGTAAAATATTGTGCTATAGTAAGTTTTATTGCATCATTTGATCTAAGAGGTATAACTTGTTGTACGATTCCTTTACCAAATGTTGTTTCTCCTATAACTGTTCCTCTTTTATAGTCTTTTATCACTCCTGTAACTATTTCTGATGCTGAAGCACTTCCTTTATTTATTAACACTACTAATGGAAAATTACCTAAATAATTTTTAGTTCTCATATATTTTTGTTCCTGACCATTTTTATATTTTAAAGAAACAATTAAATCATCTTTAACAAAAAGTGATGAGATATCTTGAGCTTCTTGTAACGAACCTCCTGGATTTAGTCTTAAATCAAGAATTAAGCCTTTCATCCCCTGTGATTGCAGATTTACTATCGATTTTTGAACTTCATCTCCTACATTATTTCCAAATCTAAGTAAACTTACGTATCCTATTTTATTATCAAACATTTTACTTTCAACCATTTCAAGCTTTATTTTTGCCCTAGTAACTGTAAATTTAATAGGATTTTTTTGTCCTTCTCTTGTTATTTCTATTTCAACTTTTGTATTTTCTTTTCCTTTTAACATTTTTGTCGTCTCAGTAGCAGTTAAAGGTAATATATCTTTCCCATCCACTTTTATTATTTTATCTTTAATTCTTATCCCAACTTTTTCAGCTGGGCTTCCTACAAATGGTGAGGTTACTTCCATAGGTTCTCCCTTTTTCTTTTGAACAGCCATTCCTACACCAACATATTCTCCTTCTAAATCTTCAGAAAATTCTTTTAAATCTTCTGTAGACAAATATTCAGAATAAGGATCATCTAATTTATTTATAATACCTGTTATTGAAGCTTTATACAATTCTTCTTTACTAGGAGTAGCTTCTTTTCCTACAAATCTATTTTCTATAATATTTATTACATCAACTATTCTTGTCAATTCAGCTATATCTTTTGTATATCCTGCTGCTTCATTTTTATTATTCTGTGAACTTTTTATTAAAGGTGATGCACACAATAAAGGAATACTTATAAGTATAAATCCTATTGTTAAATATAATTTTTTATTTTTTTTCATTCTTCCTCCTTCAATTGATTATTGGTTAATTTTATTAACGCTAGAAATTCTTTATTACCTCTAGCTCCCCTTATAGGAGAATCTTCTATTCCAAGTAGTTTATAACTACTTTCTTTACAAAAATTTATTATTTTTTTAATAGCTTCATCATGATATTCTTCTTCAGTAACAATTCCATTTTTTCCTATTTTGTCTTTTCCGACTTCAAACTGAGGTTTAATTAATAAAACAACATTTCCTTCTTCAGTTAAAAAATTTTCTAAGTAAGGAACCACTTTTGTTAAAGAAATAAATGATACATCTACAACAATAAAATCCGCTTTATTATTTCCTAGATCACTTGTTGTAAGATTTTTTATATGCATTTCTTCTAAAGAAACTACTTTTGTATTATTTCTCAATTTCCAATCTAACTGATTTGTCCCTACATCAACACTATAAACTTTTCTTGCTCCATTTTGAAGTGCACAGTCTGTAAATCCACCAGTAGATGCTCCTATATCCAAAACTATTTTATCTGAAAAATCTAAATTCCATATTTTTATGGCCTTTTCAAGTTTCAATCCTCCACGACTTACATATTTTAATTTTTCCTTTACTCTTATAACAAGATCATCTGTATCTTCAAAATTGGTTCCTGCTTTAGTAATAATTTGCTCATTTACAAGAATATTTCCAACCATTATTTCTCTTTTAGCTTTTTCTCTGCTTTCAAATATTCCTCTTTCCATAAGAATTAAATCTAATCTTTTTTTCATATTATTCCTTTATTTTTAGATTGTATATATTATATATTAAAGTTTTTTTTTATAATTTTATTTTTTATTATAAATTTCTTTGTATACTATCCTAAAATGTACCCCCTAAATAATAATCCTATTATTACTCCTAATACACTACCCCAAAATACTTCAATAGGAGTATGCCCTAAAAATTCTTTCAATTCTTCTGATATTATTTCTATACCATCTTTTTTTTCAATACTTTCAACTAATCTATTTAACGCTTTGGCATGTTTTCCAGCTTGTCTTCTTATTCCCGTAGCATCATAAAGTACTATAGAGGAAAAAACCATTGAAATAGCAAATTCGATAGATGACGTCCCTTTTAATAACCATACCCCTGTTGATAACGATACAACCGTTGAAGCATGAGAACTTGGCATTCCTCCTGTCTGAATGAGTCTTGCCCACTGTATTTTTTCTCCTTTTAATATAGGAGAAAATACTTTATAAAATTGAGCTATAAAACACGATATAATGGCTACATCCAATAATCTATTACCAAATAACATCCCACTACTATTCATCTATTTTTTGCCTTTCTTCTTAAATTCATTAAATTTTTTTGTTATTTCCCCATCTTTATTATTAAATTTAAAAAATATTAATATTTTACCAATACTATCGACATAAATTGAACCTGTTTTTTCAGCTATTTCGTTTGCTAATTCTCTTTCTAATTTAACTTCTGAATTTTGTAATATTTTTACTTTAATTAATTCTCTTTTTTTTACTACTTGAGCTATACTATCTAATATATTTTTGTCAATCCCATCTTTCCCTATTCTAACCACAGGATCTAGATTATGAGCTAATTTTTTTAAATAGGCTCTTTCTTTACTTGAAAGAATCATTTTAAACCTCCATTATTATAGGAAGAATTATAGGTTCTCTATCTGTCTTTTTATTTAAGAATTCCCCCACCTTTATTTTTAATCTTTGTTTTATTTTACCAATTTCTTTAATATCTTGACTTTCCATACTTTCTAGTTCAAGTTTTATTAAATCCCTAGTTTCTGATAATAGACTCTCTGAATCTTTATTATACACAAATCCTCTAGTTACAAGCTCTATTTGCTTTCCAAATTTTCCTACTTTATATTGGGGAACTGTTATTATAACTATTCCGTCATCTGCAAGATTTTGTCTATCTTTTAATACAGCATTCCCTATATCACCTATTCCCAATCCATCCACTAATGTTACACCACTTTGAACCCTTCCAACAACTTTAAATGATGATTTAGATAATTCTATCTTCATCCCATTTTCTGCTAAAATTATATTCTCTGGAAGAATACCAACAGCTTCTGCTAATTCTTTATGTTTTTTTAACATTATATACTCACCGTGAACTGGAAGAAAATTCTTTGGTTTTATTAAATTTAACATTAATTTTTGTTCTTCTTGACAACCATGCCCAGATACGTGAATTCCTACTACTTTTTCAAAAACCACATTTGCATCTCTTTTCAATAGCTGATTTATGTTCTTATAAGCAGCTTTTTCATTTCCAGGTATTGGACTTGCTGATATTACTACTGTATCTCCATGTCTTAAAGTAATAAATTTATGAGATCCATTTGCTATTCTTGATAACGCTGCCAACGGTTCTCCTTGTGTTCCTGTACACAAGATTAATACCTTATTTGCAGGAAGTTTTTCTGCTGCTTCTATATCTATCATTATTCCTTTAGGAATTTTCAAATATCCCAAATTTGAACATATTTCAAATATTTTTACCATACTTCTACCATCTATAGCTATTTTTCTCCCATTATCTTTAGCTATATAGATTATTTGTTGCAATCTATGTACATGAGAAGCAAAAGCTGCCAAAATTATTCTTCCAGGAGCTCTTCTAAATTCTTCTTTTAAACTTTCTCCTACAGTTCTTTCTGATGGAGTAAACCCAGGAATTTGTGCATTTGTACTATCTGATAAAAGTAAATCTACTCCTTCTTCTCCTAATTGAGCAAGTCTTCCAAAGTCAAATCCTTCTCCGTCTACAGGAGTTAAATCTACTTTAAAATCTCCTGAATGAAGTATTGTTCCGGCTGGAGTTTTTATACATATTGCGTAACAATCTGCTATGCTATGAGTTACACTTATAAACTCTACAGTAAAATATTTTGATATTTTTAATATACTTCTACCTTTTATTATTTTCTCTTTAGGAAGTTTTACATCTTTTCTTTCAAATTTAGCCTTTGCTAACTCTAATGTAAGCCTTCCACCATACATTGGAATATCTTCTTTTCCAAGCTTTTGATATAAATATGGAATTGCTCCTATATGATCTTCATGACCATGAGTCAAAAGTAATCCTTTTATTTTCTCTTTATTATTTTCTAAATAAGTAAAATCTGGAATTATTACATCTATTCCTAAATGTTCATTTTCAGGAAAAGTAAGCCCTGCATCAACTATTATTATTTCATCTTTATATTGAAATGCAGTCATATTTTTCCCTACTTCTTCTATTCCTCCTAATGGTATTATATATACTTTTTCTTCTTTATTTTTAGAATTAATATCATCTTTTTTATTAGGAAGATACTTTGATTTAGTATTCTCATTTAAATTTTCTTCACTACTTACAGGCAAAGTTTGTTTATTTTTTTTTATTCTGGCTGTATTTGTATTTTTAGAAAAGTTTCTTTTTAAAGGAAATTCTGATTTCTCATTTCCTTTTTTAACTTTTTCTGTCATTTTATTACCTCTTCTTTCTAATTTATCTTTTTATTATTTTGTCATATTTTATTTTTTTATTTTAGTTTTATCATCACTTATATTTTTGTTAAATTCATACTTTTCTCTATACTTATTTATGAACATTCTTGCCATTTGCCCTGAAGCAACTCCACCATATCCGCCACCTTCTACAATAGATACAAATACAATTTTAGGATTATCTGATGGAAAATACCCTAATATCCAAGAATGATGATCTTTAAAACCAGTATTTTGTGCTGTTCCTGTTTTTGCAGATACAGGATAACCTGGTATTCTTAATATATTAGCTGTCCCTCTATTACTACTTACAGGTAATTTTAGTGCATTTTGTAATAATTTTAAATTTTTGTTGCTAATTCCTAATTTCCTTTGTTCTACTGGTTGTCTCACTTCCTCTTTTCCATCATAACTTAGAAATTTATCAACAACAGTCGGTCTTAACATTATCCCATCATTTGCTATAGCTTGATAAACCATTGCTACCTGTATTGGAGTCATTAAAACATATCCTTGCCCTATGGACATATTAATTAAATCTCCCGGTAGCCACGTTTGATCTTGTCTTTTTTTAAATCTGCTTTTTTTCCATTCAGGAGTAGGAAGTGTTCCACTTTGCTCTCCGGGAATGTCTATTCCCGTTCTTTCTCCTATACCAAATTCTTTTGCATACTTAACTATATTTTTAACACCTACTCTTTGGGAATAATAATAATAATAAGTGTTTACAGATTCTTCTATAGATTTTGCAAAATTTGTAACCCCGTGACCTCTTGAATGGGAATCCCTAAATCCTAGTTCTCCATATTTATATACTCCTGTCGACATAACTGTATCATAAGGAGAAATTCCTGATTCTAAAATAGCTAATCCTGTTACAGCTTTAAATGTAGAACCTGGTGGATATAGTCCTGCTATTCCCTTATTTAATAATGGTTTTGATTTTGAGTTTACAAGTTCACTCCACTGTGCATCAGTTATTCTTGAACTCAATAAATTCAAGTTTATTTCAGGATTACTTACAAAAGTTATTATTTTCCCTGTCTTAGCTTCTAATGCTATGAATATACCACTTCGACTTGAAAAAGCTTCGGTCATATATTTTTGTAATTCCAAATCAATAGATAAATAAATATTTTTCCCTCTTACGCTTTCAACATTCTTAATTTCTCTTATAATATTTCCATGGACATCAACTTCTACATCCTCTGTTCCATTTTGACCTTTTATTTCCTTGTCATATTGTTTTTCTACACCTTTTTTACCTATCAGATCATCATTTAAATATCCTTGATCTTTTAATTTTTCATATTCTTCATTACTTATAGGCTTTACATTTCCTATTACATGCGAAGCTAGGCTATTCTCAGGATAATACCTTTTATTATATTCAACAATATCTATTCTATCATTATCTAATTTTTCTATTGCCTTTAAAGCAATACTCTTATCCAAATCTTCAATAACAAGAATTTTATGACTCGTTCCTGTTCTTGGTTGTTTTTCAAATCTTGTTATTATATAGTCTGTTGTATTCCCTGTTAGACTTCTTATTTTTCTTATATTAAATATTGTCTCTCTTAATTTTTCTGCTCTTGATTTCTTTTCATTAAATAGTCTTTTTTCTATTTGCTCATCTGTTAATCC
>JAGOWQ010000030.1 GCA_018060185.1 Leptotrichiaceae bacterium
AAAAAATAGATATTCTTGTTATTGTAAAAAATATGAAAAGTGAAGACTTTAAGACTTATATGTTTAGATTATTTAATTTGAAAGTTAATGGTCTAAAAATATATACATACGAAGAATTTAATGAAAATGTTCAAAAGAAAATAGATATAAGTACAATTGACGAAGAATGGTTACTTCAATCTTATGGATTTGATATTTTAAATAATGAAAGTCAAAAAAATATAAAAAGAGGTTTAGATTTAATTATAGCAATAATTTTGTTTATATTTACTTTACCTATAATGATATTAGTAGCAGTATTTATAAAATTAGAATCTGAAGGACCTATTATATTTAAACAAGTTCGAGTAGGAGAGAATAAAAAAAAATTCAATATATATAAGTTCAGAACCATGAAAATGCATGATCCTAAAAAATACTCTAATTATGCTACAAATGAAGATGATAGAATAACAAAAATTGGAAAATTTATGAGAAAAACGAGAATTGATGAACTTCCTCAACTATGGAATGTAATAAAAGGAACTATGAGTTTTATGGGACCTAGACCAGAATGGGATATTTTATCCGAAAAATATGAAAAAGAAATAGAATATTATAATTTAAGGCATTTAGTCAAACCTGGAATAACAGGATGGGCACAGGTAATGTATCCTTATGGTGAATGTATTGAAGATACAATAAAAAAATTAGAATACGATCTTTACTATATAAAGAAGCAAGATTTACTTATTGATGTTCTAATTATAATGAAAACAGTAAAAATAGTAATTTTTGGAAAAGGAAAATAATTTTTTCTATTTATTTTATTTATTTTATGTTAAAATACCTTTGAAATTATACTATTGACCTATGGAGGAAAAATGAATAAAGAAGATAATGTAAAAATAAAAGTTAAAAACTTTAGTTTTTATTATGGTGATAATAAAGTTTTAAATGATTTAAATTTAGAAATACCTCAAAATAAAATAACGTCCTTAATAGGGCCAAGTGGATGTGGGAAATCTACTTTTTTAAGATCTATAAATAGAATGAACGATTTAATAGAAGGTCATAAATATGAAGGAAATATTATTGTTTCTGAAAAAAGTATATTTGATTCTAAACTTGATATAGTTGAATTAAGAAAAAGTATTGGTATGGTTTTTCAAAAGCCAAATCCTTTTCCTAAGAGTGTATATGAAAACATTGCTTACGCTCCTAGATTACACGGAGAAAAAGATAAAAATAAATTAGATGAAATGGTTGAACATAGTTTGAAATCTGTAGCACTTTGGGATGAAGTTAAGGATAAGCTCAATAAATCTGCTATGGGTCTTTCAGGAGGACAACAACAAAGACTTTGTATTGCAAGAACTATAGCAGTAAAACCAGACGTTATTTTAATGGATGAACCTACATCTGCTCTTGATCCATTATCTACATCCAAAGTAGAAGAGTTAATAAGAGAGCTTGAAAAGGATTATACAATTGTGATAGTAACTCATAACATGCAACAAGCAGCTAGAATTTCTAGTAGAACGGCATTTTTCTTTAGAGGGATTATAGAAGAATTTGATGAAACGAGTAAAATATTTACTAATCCATCAAGTAAAAGAACAGAAGACTATATTAATGGAGTATTTAGTTAATATATATTAAAAAAATAAAGAAAGGAAAGGATTAAAATGAGAAATTTAACTGATAGAATAGATGATATAAAACGCATGGTTTCTACAACTAATCAGAATTTCAAAAGAACTTTAGAAATAATAAAGGAAATGTTAAAAAATTCTGAATTTGATCAAGTTCTATATGGAGAAGCTAAAAGTATTGAAGATTCTATAAATCTTTTTGAAACAAATGTTGATGAAGAAGTAATAAAAACTATTGCAAGATTTCAACCAATGGCTATTAATTTAAGATTTTTAATAAGTGTTATAAAAATATCAATAACAATAGAGAGAATGAATGATCTTTGTATTAACATTCTTAAAGTTATGAAGCATTCTAAAAATATATCTGAATACGAGCAATATAAATTAATTGAAATGCTTGAAAAAGTAGAAAATATGTTTGATTTGTTTTTAAAATCATATAATAAAGAAGATTTAAGCTATTCTTATTTAATTATAAGTTTAGATGAAGAAGTTAATGCATATAAAGCAGCAGTAATTGAGAGTATAAAGAGTGATGATCGTTTAGAAAGATATGAATTAGAAGCTTTATTTATATCTCAACATTTAGAAAGAATAGGAGATTCAATTAAAAATCTTGCTGAAATAGTTGTTTATATATATAACGGAATAGATATACGTCATGGTATAAGTAATTAAAATTAAAAAATTCGATAACCCTAAGTAATTCTAAGTTGTATTAGTTTTTTTTAGTTGTCGAATTTTTTTATCCCATAACCTGTTCTTTTTATAACCTTTATTTTGTTATTGTACCTTCTGCATATCCTATATTTAAATATATTTTTAATTTATTCGCTCCAATTTAATGATGTCTATCTTAAATTTATGCATTCCTTTATTTCTGATAACAACAATTTATTTATGAGATCATCCAATTTATTTGCCTTACAACATGATATTATCATCTACTATATTTATATTAGTCAGAGTACTTAAAAGAGTATTTCTAAATTGCATAAATATATTATTTTTATTTCATTCTTTACACATATCGAAATTATACAATTTTTTTTAACAAATTCGAGAACAGATTTTTCTTTACGATCACATATAGGATATAGATATCTTTACTTTTTAATATGAATCATCACAGAATAATTATTATATTTGATACTTTTAGTATGAATGATTCTAGTCATGGACATTCATTTTTTCTCTTTTTTGAACTACTATAGATATTATAGAGCCTAATTATATAAACAAATTATGGTTAGAATCGCTTGCATCATCCATATATGTGGCTACTCCACCAAATTCAACTCCCTCTATCAATTCGTCATTTTTTATTCCCATAACATCCATAGACATTGTACATGCTATAATTTTTCCACCATTTTTTAAAAATTCATGCAATAAAGACTCTAACGTTTCAATGTTTTTTGACTTCATAACGAAATTCATCATTATTTTACCTAATCCGAAATAATGCATTTTTGATAATCTAAGTTTTGTTAATCCTTTCGGCATCATCATGCAAAATATTTTTTCGATAACTGATTTCTTTAATTTAGTATTATAGTTATTTTTTCTTAATGCATTTAATCCCCAAAATGTAAAAAACATAGTAGCCTCATTTCCCATTGCAAGAGATCCATTTGCTATAATAAGTGAAGCAAAGACTTTATCAAAATCTCCACTGAAAACAACCATTGTACTTTTATCCATTTTAGATTCATTTTTCATATTTAAAACCTCTGCATTAGAAATACGGTTTCCTTTTTTTATTATCGCTGTTATCTTTTTGTTTTCATTTTTTATGCTTATCAATGTATTTTTGTTCTTTTTTACCCATGATTTTATATCACTTTCAAATCCTTGATCCGTTGATATGACTTCTATTACTTCGCCATTATTAAGATTTAATAATAATTCTTTTACTTTCAATATTGGACCAGGGCATTGTAATCCACAGGTATCTAATTTAATAATATTATCTATTTTCATTTTATTTTCTTCATTCTCAATCATTTTAACATCGCTTTCTTTTTTTTTAAATATTTTTTTGTTATTTTGATTTTTCATAACATTTTTATACACTGTTAATCCACCATCCAAATTTAGAACATTGTAACCATTATTTTTTAATATTCTTTGAGCATTATATCCTCTTAAACCTATTTTACAATATACAACATATTCCTTGTTTTTATCTAATTCGTCTAATCTATTTCTAATTTCATTTAACGGTATATTTTTCGCACCATTTATATGATCTATTTCATACTCATCAAATGTTCTAACATCTATAAATTCTACTTGTTTGTCACTATTCCATTTATATAAATCCATTTCATCATAAATGATATTTTCTGACATGAATCCTGCGTAGTTAACTATATCTTTCGCAGAATTAAATGATGGTGCATATGCAACTTCTATTTCTTTCAAATCAAATACTGTTAAATTTCCTTTTATAGCTGTTGCTATTATATCTATTCGCTTATCTACACCTTCATATCCAACTGATTGAGCACCGTATATTTTTCCATTTTTTCTATCAAATATTAATTTAAATATTATGTCTGATGAATTTGGATAATAGCTTGCGTGATTTGATTTTACTATTATAAATGATTTGTGATCTATATTTTTACTTTTTAAATATTTTTCTGTAACACCTGTCGCTGCAATTGTTAAGTCAAACACTTTCAATATTGATGTTCCTATAGTTCCGTTATACTTACTTTTACGCCCTATAATATTTTCTGCGACAATTCTACCTTGCTTATTTGCTGGACCTGCTAATGGTATAAACATTTTATCATTGACAATTGGATTATTTACTTCTACAACATCACCTACAGCATATATATTTTCATCACTTGTACCTAAGTACTCGTTTACTACTATTGAACCTCTATCATTTGTTTTAATACCTGCATTTATAGCTAATTTAGAATCAGGGTTAACCCCTATTGAGATTATTAACATTTCTGTCGTGATTTCTTCTCCAGTCGATAACTTTAATATTTTTTCATTTTTATTTTCTGTTATTTCAATTATTTCTGATTCTAAATAAATACCTATATCGCTTCTTTTCAATTCACTATGAACAAATGAAGCCATTTCGTAATCTACTGGTGTCATTAATTGATTGGCTTTCTCTATTACTGCCAAATCTATTCCGATATGTTTTAAATTTTCTACAATCTCTATACCTATAAACCCGCCACCTACTACAACTGCATTTTTTGGCTTATGCTTATTAACATATTTAACTATTTTATCCATATCTTCTATATTCCTAAGTTTCATATAATTATTTTCTGTTAATCCTTTTATACCTGGTATAAAAGATTCTGCTCCAGTTGATATTACAAGTTTATCATAAGATTCTTCATATATTTCACCTGTGTCTAAATTTTGAACTGTAATTTTTTTTACACTTCTTTCTATAGATATTACTTCTGTTTTTACTCGGATATCTATATTAAATTTTGAGCTTAAGCTCTCAACTGATTCGAGTAAAAGTCTCTCTCTTTCAGAAATTACTCCACTTATATGATATGGGAGTCCACAATTTGCAAAACTTACATACCCACTTTTTTCTAAAACAACTATACTTACATTCTCATTCAATCTTCTAAGTCGTGCTGCTGTACTTGCACCGCCTGCTACACCACCAATTATTACTACTTTCATATATTTTCCTTTTATTTACCTTTCTTCTTTGATTTTAAAACTATTTCAGCTAATTCTTCTAGACTATTAGCAACTATTATTTTTATTCCATCCTCTTTATTACCTAATATAATCAAATCATCTCCATGATTTATACCTATTTCATCTCTAACATTTTTAGGTATTACTATCTGACCTCTTTCACCGACTTTTACAGATCCACACTCATAATCTTTTCCTTGAAATTTCATTTTACACCTCTTTTTAAATTGTTTTACTTTTCGTATTTTTCATACTTTTTTGAATTATCGTATTATTATAACTTTTTTTTATTAATTTGTCAAATCTGTCATTTAAATTTCTTAATTTGCTTAACTTACTTAATCGCCCTTATTTAAATGATGATGTTTAATTTTTAACTATTAATTTTCAGAATTTTTTATAGTATTTATATTTAATACTACTGTTGCAAAGGTTTGTTCTAGCATCTCTCATCTCCAATTTGAGTTAATGATTTTATATCTTTTAATTTTCCTTTTATTTCATTTTTTCTATTTTTTGAACGTCAAAGATATTATATTATTATTTAAAACAAAAATATTTAAAATAATTGATTTGAGAAAAAATTAATTATATACATAAATACTTTTAAAATCAAATGAAAATTAATTTTTATATAACGTTGACACTTGTGAAAAATATGGTAAGATATAATTGGGTAGAACACCTCAAATAAGGAGGAGAGAAAATGTGTAGTAATATACTAAAAGAACAAGGTTTTAGAGAATTAGAAGAATTTATAGACAAACTTGAAACAAAAGAAGGATCTTTAATTGCTGTGTTGCATAAAGCTCAAAATATTTTTGGATATTTGCCTAAAGAAGTGCAAGAATTTATAGCTGAACATTTAGATGAATCCTTAGCGCATGTTTACGGAGTAGTTAGTTTTTATTCGTACTTTACAATGGTTCCTAAAGGAGAACATCCAATTTCAGTATGTATGGGAACAGCATGCTACGTTAGAGGAGCAGACAAAGTATTAGAAGAATTTCAAAATAGATTAAAAATTAAGTCAGGGGAAACAACATTAGATGGAAAATTTTCGATAGACGCGTTGAGATGTGTTGGAGCATGTGGAATAGCCCCTGTTGTACTAGTTGGAGAAAAAGTTTATAAGAAAGTTGAGCCAAAAGATGTAGCTAAAATTATATCAGAATATTAAAAAATTGAGATAAGCTATAAAATATGGAGGGAAAATTATGTTGCGAATAGCTTCTGAAAAAGATTTAAACGAAGTCAAAATAAATTTAGAAAAAAATAGAAACTATAAAAAAGAAGTTTTGATATGTGGTGGGACAGGGTGCATTTCTTCAGGAACTAACGAAATTGTTGATAACCTAAATAAAAGTATTATAGAACTAGGCAAAGAAAACGAAATAAGAGTTATTAAAACAGGGTGTTTTGGATTTTGTGAAAAAGGTCCAATAGTAAAAGTATTACCTGAAAATACGTTCTACACAGAAGTAATGCCTGAAGATGTCGATGAGATAGTAAAAAAAGATTTAATAGAAAACGAAAAAGTGGAAAAACTTTTATATAAAGATCCAACTACTAAGAAAAGGATAAGTGACTCTGATCATATGGATTTTTATAAAAAACAAAAAAGAGTTGCTCTAAGGAACTGTGGAGTTATTGATCCAGAAGATATAAGAGATTATATATTATACGACGGTTATAAAGCTCTAAAAAAAGTATTAAATATGACTCAACAGGAAGTTATAGACGTTGTTAAAAATTCAGGTCTTAGAGGAAGAGGAGGTGGAGGATTCTCAACAGGATTAAAATGGCAATTTACATTAAATAATAAATCTGATGAAAAATATGTAGTTTGTAATGCTGATGAAGGAGATCCAGGAGCTTTTATGGATAGATCCATTTTAGAAGGAGATCCTCATTCCATTGTTGAAGCTATGGCAATTTGCGGATATGCTATAGGAGCAGATAAAGGGTTAGTTTATATAAGAGCTGAGTATCCACTTGCAGTTAATAGACTAAAAATTGCTATAAAAGAAGCTAGAGAGTCAGGATTGTTAGGGAAAAAAATATTCGATTCGGAATTTAATTTTGATATTGAAATAAAATATGGTGCAGGAGCTTTTGTTTGTGGAGAGGAAACAGCACTTATTCACTCTATGGAAGGATTTAGAGGAGAACCTACTACAAAACCACCTTTTCCAGCTGAAAGTGGGTATTGGGGGAAACCTACCAACGTAAATAATGTAGAAACATTGGCTAATATACCAGTTATAATAAATGATGGAGCAGAAAAATTTAAATTGTTAGGAACAGAAAAATCATCAGGAACAAAAGTTTTTGCCCTTGCAGGAAAAATAAATAATGTTGGATTAATAGAAGTTCCAATGGGAACAACTTTGAGAGAAGTTATATATGAAATTGGTGGAGGAATAAAAGACGGTAAAGCATTTAAAGCAGTTCAAACTGGTGGACCTTCTGGAGGTTGTTTAACTTCCAAAGACTTAGATACTCCAATTGATTTTGATTCTTTAACGGAGAAAGGTTCAATGATGGGTTCTGGTGGAATGATAGTTATGGATGAAGATGACTGTATGGTTTCGGTATCAAAGTTTTACTTAGAATTTACCGTAGAAGAATCTTGTGGAAAATGTACTCCTTGTAGAGTAGGGAACCAAAGATTACTTGAAATTTTAGAAAAAATAACTAGTGGAAATGGAACAGAAGAGGATTTAGACAAATTAGTAGAGTTATCAAATGTAATAAAAGATACATCTTTATGTGGTTTAGGTCAAACAGCACCAAATCCTATATTATCTACTATACATAATTTTTGGGATGAATATGTTTCCCATGTAAATGATAAAAAATGTACAGCAGGAAAATGTACTAGTTTATTAAAATATATTATAAATGAAAAATGTGTTGGTTGTACGGCTTGTGCTAGAGTTTGTCCTGTTAATTGTATAAGTGGAAAAGTAAAAGAAAAGCATTTAGTAGATCAACGTACTTGTGTAAAATGTGGAGCTTGTTATAATATTTGTAAATTTAAAGCTATAGATAGGGCTTAGTGAAGGAGCTGAAAGAAAACATGGAAAAAACAAAAAAATTAGTTAATGTAACTATTGACGATATAGAAATGCAAGTTCCAGAGGGGACGACAGTATTGGATGCAGCAAAAACAGTGGGGATTTCAATACCTACATTATGTTATTTTAATTTATCTGATTTCGGATGTGTAAATAAGTCTGCATCGTGTAGAGTTTGTGTTGTAGAAATAGAAGGAAAGAAAAATTTAGCACCTTCTTGTGCTACTCCAGTCTACGAAGGTCTTAGTGTTAAAACAAATACTATAAAAGCTTTAAATGCTAGAAAAACAGTATTAGAATTATTATTATCTGATCATCCAAAAGATTGTCTTGTTTGTCAGAAATCAGGAGAATGCGAATTGCAAGATTTAGCCTCATCTTTTGGTATAAGAGAAATAAAATATCAAGGAAAAGAATCAACATATAGAAAAGACGTAACAAAATCAATAATTAGAGATATGGATAAATGTATTATGTGTAGACGTTGTGAAACAATGTGTAACGATGTCCAAACAGTTGGAGCACTTTCTGCGGTAAATAGAGGATTTGATTCAGTAGTTGCCACAGCGATGGAAATGGATTTAAAAGACTCTGTTTGTACTTATTGCGGACAATGTGTGGCAGTATGCCCTACAGGAGCTCTTGTTGAAAGAGATGCTACGTGGGATGTTTTAACAGCTTTAGCTAATCCTAGAAAAACTGTAATAGTTCAGACAGCACCAGCTATAAGAACAGCTCTTGGTGAAGAGTTTGGATTTCCAGCTGGAACAAATGTTACTGGTAAAATGGTAACAGCTCTTAAAAAATTAGGATTTAAAAGTGTTTTTGATACTAACTTTGCAGCTGATTTAACTATTATGGAGGAAGCTTCTGAGTTACTTGATAGATTAAAAAGACATCAAGCAGGGGATACAAGTGTAAAACTACCAATTCTTACATCTTGTTGTCCTGCGTGGGTAAATTTCTTTGAACATAATTTTCCTGATTTATTAGATATACCTTCTACAGCAAAATCTCCTATGCAGATGTTTTCGGCTGTAGCAAAAAAAATGTACTCAGAAGAATTAGGAGTAAATAGAAAAGATTTAGTTGTTGTTTCTGTTATGCCTTGTCTTGCAAAAAAATATGAAGCAGATAGAAAGGAATTTTCTGTAGATGGTAACCCTGATACGGATATAGTAATTTCTACAAGAGAATTAGCAAGACTTATAAAACAGGCAAATATAAATTTTGCATTACTTCAAGATAGCGAATTTGACAATCCTTTGGGAGAGTCAACAGGAGCAGGAGTTATATTTGGAAGAACAGGTGGAGTTATAGAAGCAGCTCTTAGAACAGCTGCAGATTGGTATACAGGACAAAGTATTGATAAAGTTGATTATAGTGAAGTTAGAGGAGTTGAAGGAGTTAGAAGTGCTGAAGTAAAAATGGGAGATTTAAACTTGAAAATAGGTATAGCCCATGGACTAGGAGAAGCTAGAAAACTATTAAATGATATAAGAGATGGGTATTCACAATATCATGCTATAGAAATAATGGCTTGTAAAGGAGGATGTGTTGGTGGGGGAGGACAACCTTACCATCATGGAGATACTGATATATTGAAAAAAAGGATTTCTGTAATTGATTCAGAAGATACTTCAAAAACATTAAGAAAATCTCATGAAAATCCTTATATAAAAAAATTATATGAAAAATATTTTGGAGAGCCTATGAGCCATGAAGCGCATGAAATATTGCATACTAATTATTTTGAAAAGCATAAAGTTTAAAAATAAAATTTTAAGTAATACTTAAACATATAAAAAAATACTTTTATAATATCTAAAAATTACATTATATGTAAAATTATTGATATATAAAAGTATTTTTTGATTATAAGTAAATTAAATAATAAAATATGTAAAAATTTTATTTAATATAGTAAAAATCATCTTTTGGAATTTTTCCACCAATTATTTTAGGGTCTTCTTCAAAAAGTATTTTTAAATATTCAGAAATTTTCTCTTTCATCTCATTTCCATCCACATAAGTTATATTTGTTCCTAGTATAGCTTTTTTAGCTATAGGCTCAGGAATTATACCATATTTTGAAATTAGTTTTGCTCCTTCGTCAGAATTTTCTTTAATAAATTTAACAGATTGTTCGTATTCTTTTAAAAAGTTTTCTACTTTTTTAGGATTTTTTTCTGCAAAATTTTTATTTACTATAATTACCCCAGATACTTGAGAACCTTTATTTGTTTTAATTATTTTATCCCATTCTTCTTCTATGGAAAAAGCTATTCTTAATTTAGGATTTTTACTTTGTGCCACGGTTAAAAAAGGTTGATTTAACAATGCTACTCCTTTTTTGTCATTAGATAAAGCATTTATAACTTCTGTTGCTTCTGATTTAAATTCTATTTTAACATCTTTTCCTAGCTCTAATCCATTACCTTTTAGAATATATTTTAGAACTATTTCAGGAGTTGCCCCCTTTCCGTTAGCGTATATTGTTTTTCCTTTTAAGTCTTTTAAAGTATTTAAATTATTTCCTTCATTTTCGACAATATATAATACACCAAAAGCTATAATTGAGGCAACTTGTATTTTACCTTCTGTTTTGTTATATAAAACAGAGGCTAAATTAGAAGGAACAGTTGCTATATCTAATTCTCCTTTACCTATTAAAGCAATTATTTCATCAGAAGTTGAAACTATTTTAGAATCATATTTATTTAAAGTTTTTCCTTCTTCATTATCAGAAAATAATTTTACAACTCCCATAGCAGGAGGTCCTTTTATTGCTGCAATTCTAATTTTTTCTTCTTTTTTATTTCCACAACTTATTATTGTGATTAAAATTATTATAAAAGAAAATAATAATTTTAAAGATATTTTTTTCATATAATCTAACCTAACCTTTCTTTAATTATATATTTATTATTTTACAACCTAAATCTAATGCTTCATTTATATCGTGAGTTACTATTATAGCTGTTTTATTTTTTAGTTTATTCTTTAAATAATTTATGGTATTACATTTAGTTTTAGCATCAAGTCCTTTAAACGGTTCATCTAATAAAATAATATCAGATTTAGCCAGAATGCTTCTAACTATAGCAACTCTTCTTTTCATTCCACCGCTTAAATTTTTTACTATTTTATTTTCACTTCCTGATAGACCTATATTATTTAATTCTTTTTTTATTTCTTTTTCTGTAATATTCTTTTCACAAACTATGGAAATGTTTTTAATAGACGATAAGTTTTCGCAAAGTCTATCCTCTTGAAAAACAGCAGCAATTTTTTTATTTTCTAATCCTGCTATATTACCTTTATCACATTTTTCTAGGTTCATAATAATTCTTAAAAGGGTAGTTTTTCCAATTCCAGATTTTCCCATAATAGCAGTTAATATATTATCTTCAAAATGAAAAGAACTATTTTCAAAAATGATATTTTCTCCATATTTTTTGAAAAGGTTTTCTATTTTAATCATCTTA
Organism: Leptotrichiaceae bacterium; assembly: GCA_018060185.1. Taxonomy (GTDB): domain Bacteria; phylum Fusobacteriota; class Fusobacteriia; order Fusobacteriales; family Leptotrichiaceae; genus JAGOWQ01. The sequence goes on from JAGOWQ010000030.1 coordinate 11,908, forward strand.
TTCCCCTTCTATTTTATTTATACAAAATTTTATTATAAATTTAAAAAAAACTTCACTTATAAATCCTAAAATAATAATTATTATAGCCCATGAAAATAGGCTTGTTGTATTTAAGTATATTTTTGATTCATATAATACTTCTCCTATGGAATTATAAGGAAGGCTTATAACTTCTGCAGCAATACCAGACTTCCAAGCTATTCCAAGAGCATTTATACATCCTGCTTCAAAATAAGGATAAACTTGTGAGATATAAATATATATTATTTTTTTTATAGTTGTTATTCTAAAAACTTTAGCCATCTCGAGTAAATTTTTATCTAATTGTTCTAATCCTTTTAATATATTCACATAAATTATAGGAAGTGACATGAATATAGATACTGAAATAGATAAATTTTCAACTTTTGTCCAAACTAAAAATAATATTATTATTGCTGCTGTTGGCATTGATTTTATTATTGATATCAAAGGGGTTAATAATATTTTTATTATATTAAACTTGTATGATAATGATGCTAATATTATTCCAAAAAATATAGATAAAAAAAATCCTATCATTATATTAAAATAGGAAAAATAAATTCTTTTCCAAAAAGATTTTTCAAAAACTAAAAATATAGTTTCCTTGAAAACATTTAAAGGTGAAGCCAAAATAAACTGTTGATTAATCTTATTTGCTGCTATCTGCCAAATAATTATCCAAAATATTAATGAAAGACTTTTTATAAATAAATTTTTTCTATTTTTCACAGTTATATCCTCATTCTTTCATTATTTTTATCATATTTTATTTGATTAACAAAATATATTTTTACAATTATATCCTTTTTTATAGTTATTTTCAAGTTTTAAATATGTAAAATTGCTTTTATACAAATTAAATTCCTTGAAATTTTTTAAAAAACATTATAAAATATAGGCGTGTTAAATAAAGGGTTATTTTTTTATATTTTATCCTATTTTTATATGGGATAAGGAAAAATATTAAAGAATAGGTACAATACAAAATATAATATGGGAGGAAATATGAAAAAAGTAGTATTGATAATGTTATTAATGTTAATGTTATCATGCAAATTTAATAACGATTCTGACGTATCCATAGATGGCTCATCTACAGTTGGGCCTATAACAAATGCTGTGGTTGAAGAATTTGCTCTTGAAAATAAGGGAGTAGATATAGCAGTAGGAGTATCTGGAACAGGTGGAGGGTTTAAAAAGTTTGTTGCAGGAGAAATAGATATAGCAAATGCCTCAAGACCTATAAAAGATAGTGAACGTAAAAAAGCAGAAGAAAACGGAATAGAATTTTTAGAACTAAATGTTGCAATAGATGGAATAACAGTTGTTTTAAATTCAAAAAATGATTGGATTTCACAAATGACAGATGAAGAGTTAAAAAAACTATGGGAGCACGATTCCAAAATAAAAAAATGGAATGATATAAATCCTAATTATCCAAATATAGATATAAAATTATATGGACCAGATCAAGATTCAGGAACGTATGATTATTTTATAGAAGAAATTCTTGGACACGATAATAAAATAAGAGCAGATTATTCCCCAGCATCAGACGATAATCAATTAGTCCATGGAGTAGAAGGAGACCGAGGGGCAATAGGATATTTTGGTTATGCTTATTATTTAGCACAAAAAGATAAATTAAAAGCAATGGATATAAATGGAGTTTCGCCTACAGATGAGAATATAATGGAAGGAAAATATAAACCTTTATCTAGACCATTGTATATCTATGTAAATAAAAAATCATTGATAGAAAAACCTTTAGTAAAATCATTTGTTCTTTTTTATTTTCAAAAAGCAAATCAATTAGTTAAGGAAGAAGGATATGTCCCATTAAAGAATTATGAAGAAATAGAAAAATTAATAAATAGTATAAAATAAAAAAGAATTAATAAATTATGATGAAAGGAAAGAATATGAAAAAAATAAAAGATAAGAAAACAAGGATTCTTTATTTAAAAGAAAATGTTATAAAAATATTATTATTTTTATGTGCTTTATTATCAGTAATAACAACAGCTGGAATAGTATTTAGTTTATTTTCTGAATCACTTCCATTTTTTAAAGGGGGAAGACTTTTATCTTTAATAAAACCTGGAACAATATGGGATCCTAGGGGAGAGATATACTCTATATGGCCACTATTAACAGGTACACTTATGATAGTAGTATTTTCATGTTTATTTGCAATTCCCCTAGGTTTAGGGAGTGCGATTTATTTAAGTGAGTATGCTAGTCCCAAATGGAGGAGCATATTAAAGCCAATATTAGAGATATTGGCTGGGATACCATCTGTAGTATACGGTTTTTTTGCATTTTTATATGTAACTCCTATACTTAAAGTAAATATAACGTGGTTATCAAAATTATTTTTATTAATATGTTTATTAATTAGTCCATTGTTGAGTTTTCAAATATTTAAAAAGGTACCAATTAAAAAAAGTAAGATAATAAAAATATATTTAATAATATTTGGTCTTATGTTTTCATTAATATTTATATATTTATTAGTAAATTTCGGAAATTTTTGGGTAAAAACAGAAAAATTAGAGGTAGAAACTTATAATGTATTAAGTGCGTCTTTTGCGGTTGGGGTTATGATAACACCGCTAGTAGCGTCGCTTAGTGAGGATACGTTAAAATCAGTACCAAATTCATTAAGGGAAGCTGCCTTAGGACTCGGTATGACAAAGTTTGAAACCATTTGGAATATAATAGTTCCAGCTGCTATTTCTGGGATAATGTCTTCATTTATATTAGCAATATCGAGAGCTATAGGAGAAACAATGGTAGTTGCTATGGCAGCGGGATCAAAACCAGTGTTAAATTTGAATCCATTGGGTCAAATACAGACTATGACAGGTTATATGGTTAGTAAAAGTTTTGGAGAAGTACCAGTAGGGAGTTTAGAATATCAAACAGTATTTGTTATTGGGTTAATATTATTTTTTATAACTTTAGGATTAAATATTTTTGCGAAGAAAATAGTAAATCTACTAAGGGAGGTATATTAGCGTGCAAAAGACTAAAAATAAAGTAAAGAAAGAGCTGATTTCTAACTTAACAAGGAGGAAATTACAAGATAAAATATTTGAGTGGTTATTTTTAGGAAGTATAATATTTTGTTTAATATTTTTAATATTCCTTCTTTTAGGCTTGGTTGTACTCGGCATAAGATGGCTAGGTCCTAATTTTATATCAAGATTTCCTTCTAGAAAAGTAGAAAGATCAGGATTTTTACCTGCAATAATAGGAAGTTTATGGTTGATATTATCAGTAGCTGTAATAACTATACCTATTGGGGTGGGATCAGCGATATATCTAGAACAGTATTCAAATAAGAAGAGTAAATTTTACAACTTTTTAGAAGTTAATATATCAAATTTATCAGGAGTTCCATCTATAGTATACGGTCTTTTAGGTTTAGCGGTATTTACTAGATTGCAAGGACTAAGAGGGACTATAATATCAGGAGCAATAACGTTATCATTGATGATTTTACCAGTTATTATAGTGTCAACGAGAGAAGCAATAAAAACAGTACCTAGTATATTGATAGAAGCTGCTTATGGACTAGGGATGACAAAGTGGCAAATGATAAGGGCTGTAATAATACCGTATTCAGCCCCAGGGATATTTACTGGAGTAATATTGGCATTATCAAGGGCTATGGGAGAGTCTGCACCGTTGTTAGTAGTTGGAGCAGCTAGCTTAGTGACAAGGTTACCAAGAGGTATTTTATCGAGATATACGGCAATGCCAATACAAATATATCAATGGACATCTTATCATAATGAAAAGTTTCAAGAATTGGCTTCAGCAGGAATAATAGTTTTATTAATATTTTTACTGACAGCAAATTCATTTGCAATAATTTTAAGAAACAAGTTTCAAAAAGAAAAAGGTGGTAATTACTAAAAAGAGTTTGAAATATAACTATCTCTATATTAATAATATAATTTTTTAAGAAAGGTCAAAAATATGAGAATATTAATTATACATACAGCTTTTATAGGAGATATTGTTCTTTCTACTCCGTTAATACAGAGGTTAAAGGATATGTATCCAAATTCAAAAATAGATTATTTGACTCTTCCTAGTAATAAGACTATATTAAGTAATAATCCAAATTTAAATGAAATTCTTATTTATGATAAAAAAATTAAAGATAGAGGAATAAAGGGATTTTTAAGAGTGCTTAAATTATTAAAAGAAAAAAAATATGATTATGCTGTAATACCTCATAGATTTATTAGATCTATTGCTTTAGCAAGATTAGCTAAAATTCCTAAAATAACAGGATTTGATGTATCAACAGGATCTTGGCTTTTAAAGGAAAAAAAGCATTATGATATAAAAAAACATGAAGTAGAAAGACTTTTAGATTTAGTAGAATATAAAGGACCTAAAATACCTATTAAAATATACCCTTCTTTAGAAGATTTTAATAAAATAGAAAAATTATTGGAAAAAAAGAAATATGAAAAACTAATAGTAATAGCTCCTGGAAGTCAAAGACCTGAAAAAATTTGGCCTATAGAAAAATATAAGGAACTAATTGAGAGACTCTCAGAAAATAAAAAAAATCTTATAGCTATAACAGGAGGAAATATGGAAAAACATCTTTCCTTAAATTTTAATAATATAGAAAATATAATTGATTTAAGAGGAGAAATAAGTCTTTTAGAGTTTTCAGCTCTTTTATCAAAATCCAACTTAATCATAAGTAATGACAGTTCACCAGTACATATAGGAAGTGGATTTGACAATCCTTTTATCATCGGACTATTTGGACCAGGAAAAAGATGTTTAGGATTTTTCCCATGGTCTGACAAAAGTACAGTTATAGAAGATAATAATTTTTATGAAAATAATATAGAAAATATCCCTGAAAATCAAAATGAATACTCTAAAGAATATTATAAAGGAATTCCTTTAATAAGCGTAGATAGAGTATACGAAGAAGTCTTAAGAAGAATATAAATAAAAAAATAAAAACATCTCAATTTTAAATTTTGAGATGTTTTTATTTTTAATAAACTATATTAAATGTTTTTATTTATAATTTTTTTATACATGAAGTTAAGTACAACAAGAAAAATAACACAAACAAAAATCATAGGTTTTTTATTTAGATTATACTCTGTTATTCCTTGAATTAAATAAGCAATATAAGAAGATTTTAAACCAATTTCCATTGCTGTATACTTTGAAAATTTCATATTTTTTGTTTTATAAAAAGTTAGTTTTGAAATTCTAAAAGGGATAATAACAAAGAAAAAATAAAATAAAGTTAATATGGCAATACCATAATATGCAAGATGATGTAAATACATATTATGTGTATTAGTAAGTCCTATTTCATCAGATATACCATAATTTACAGCAATATAATCCCAAACACCTCTTGATTTAAAATGATTTATATTAAAATTAATTCTTTCTTTTGTAGTCATTCCTAGTAAAGGATTTTTTTTGAAAGACGAAATAGCAGCATCCCAAAAAATAAGACGCAAATTACTAGAAGGATCGTCTTTTACTTTTATTATATATTGTAATCTACTTCTTATAGAACTAGGTAAAAAAAAGTATCCACCCACACATAAAGTTAAAAATCCTAAAATACTTTTTTTATTTTTTTTGTATAAAATATACATTACTGCAGGTATAAGGCATATATAGACCATTTTTGATCTGTTAACTATAACTATAAATAAATTAAGCAAAAAAAATAGACTTAATACAGTTTTTATTATTTTATTTTTTAATTTATCTTTATGTTCATAAAATAAAATAAATGAGAGTAAAAATAATAATAAAATACACATAATATTAGCAAAATCTTGTGTTTGAAGTTCGAAATAAATTCTAGGGTAATCAAATCCATTGGGATTTACCCAACTCTCATAATTATTGATAAAAATTATTAGAGTTATACATAAAGAGATAATACCTCCTACTAAAAAAGAAAAAATAAATTTCCAAAATCTATTTTCTGTACTTATATAAAAAACTAAAGGAAAAAATATTAGCCAAAATAAATAGTGTTCTATGTCCACTCGAGATAAAATACCACCATTAAAAAATGAAACTATAAATGGTGAAAGAATAAAAATCAATAAACCATAAGATAATTTTTTATCAACTAAAGATTTGAAATTTTTTCTATTTTCTCTTGAAAACATAGATATTATAAATATTATAAAAATAATATAACTAAGAGTTTGTTCTCCTTTATAAGACAAAAATAAAGTAATAGGAAATAAAATTGATAAAAAGTAACCAAAAATATTTAATTTTTTCATAAAAATCCTTTCTTATATATATTTCCTTAATTTTATCATAGAAAATAGTATTTTGGAATAAAATTATTTATTTTTATGATATAATAATAGAGAAAAAATAATGAAGAATAATAGAAAAGGAAGTTTGATAAAATGTCTATTTTAAAATTAAGTATTATTGTTCCTGTTTATAATGTGGAAAAATATTTAGAGAAATGTTTAAATTCTTTATGTAACCTAGAAATAGAAAATGAAATAATAATAGTAAATGATGGAACAAAAGATAATTCTTTAGAAATAGCTAAAAACTTTAAAAAAGAGAATGAAAAAGAAAATATAATAATAATATCTCAGGAAAATAAAGGATTAAGTGAAGCAAGAAATACGGGATTAAGACTAGCCCAAGGAGAGTACATATCTTTTATAGACAGCGATGATTTTGTAGACAAAAAAGCTTATGAAATGCTTATAAAAGAAGTGATATCAGATAAAGTGGAGATAGGAATCGGTAGATATAAAAAAATTATAGAAAAAGAAGAGAATTTAGAATGTATTACAGAAATAAGGGAATATGAAAAAGGTGAAATAAAAACAGGAAAGGAATATTTAGATGTAATGTATAATAAGTATATGTATGGACCTGAAGTTTGGGATGACATATTTAAAAGAGAATTTTTAATTAAAAATAGTATATTTTTTAAAAAAGGAAGAATGCATGTAGATGAAATATTTACTTTAGAAAGTATGCTAAAGGCTGAAAAAGTAAAGTTTTATGGAATTTATTATTATAATTACTTACAAAGAAAAAA
>JAGOWQ010000063.1 GCA_018060185.1 Leptotrichiaceae bacterium
AACAAAAAATGTATCAGATAATTCCTTGGCCTTTGGAAGAGCAAAGCAAGTAAATAAGGAAGGATGGAAAAAGTAGAATGAAAACCTTAAGTTTAAAAGATAATGGAAGGGTTAAAATATTTGCTGGATCATCTAGTAAAAAATTAGCAGAAAAAATAGCAAAATATTTAGAAATAGAATTGACATCTGTGCAAATAATAAAATTTGCTGATGGGGAAACATTTGTTAAATCTAATGAAAGTGTTAGAGGAGATAAAGTTTTTATAGTACAGTCTACTTCTAAACCTGTAAATGAAAGTATAATGGAACTATTGATATTTATAGATGCACTAAGAAGGTCGTCTGCTAAAGAGATAGTAGCAGTAATACCTTATTATGGATATGCAAGACAGGACAGAAAAGCAAGTCCAAGAGAACCTATTACATCAAAGTTAGTAGCAAATTTATTAACAGTGGCTGGAGCTACAAGAGTTGTAACAATGGATTTACACGCGAGACAAATACAAGGGTTCTTTGATATACCAGTCGATCATATGGAAGCTTTACCAATACTAGCAAAGCATTTTATTAAATATGGGTTTTCTCCAGAAGAAACAGTTGTTGTTTCACCCGATGTTGGTGGAGTAAAAAGAGCAAGAAGCCTTGCAAAATGGTTACATAGTCCTCTTGCAATTATAGACAAAAGAAGGGCTAAAGCAAATGTGTCAGAAGTAATGAATATAATAGGAGATGTTAAAGGTAAAAAAGCGATATTAATAGATGATATGATTGATACAGCAGGGACGATATGTAATGCAGCTGCAGCATTAAAGGAAAAAGGAGCTATAGAAGTATATGGTTGTGCAACACATGCTATATTTTCAGGACCTGCAGTAGATAGATTAAAAGAATCTGCTTTTTCAGAAATAGTTGTTACTGATACTGTGGAATTACCTGAAGATAAAATTTTTGATAAATTGAGAGTACTATCGACAAGTAAAATGTTTGCGGAAACTATAAAAAGAGTAGTTGTAAGTGAAGCCATAAGTGATCTGTTTGAAATGCCTATTGAAGATAGAGAATATTAAAATAATAATAAGGATGTTATGGATAAAAAAGAGATAAAATTAGCAGTAAAAGCATTAAATAAAATGGGAGTTATTGTTTTTCCCACGGATACAGTTTACGGTATTGGCTCACTCCCAAATAAAGATGCTATTATAAGAATTTATAAAATAAAAAAAAGGGATTTTTCAAAAAAAATAATTGCTCTTGTAGATAAATATGATAGAATATTTGAAATAATAGATGAAACAGATGAAAATATAAAAAAAATATTTAAAGTTTTACAAAATTTTTGGCCTGGAGAGCTCACTATAGTATTTAATGCCAAGAGAGATTTTGTAGATATATTTGATGATGAAATGGAAACTATAGGAATAAGAATACCAAAAAATGAAACAGCACTTGAAATAATAAAAAATGTAGGTGGAATAGTACTCACAACGAGTGCTAATATATCAGGAGAAAATGGAGTATCAGACATAAAAGATATAAATGAAGAATTATTAAAAAAGGTTGATTTTGTTATAAAAGAAGAACATGAATTAACTGGTGTACCTTCAACTATAATAAAATATGAAGGGGGAAAGATTTCCTTATTAAGAGAAGGAAGAATTACTTTAGATGACATTGAAAAATTAATAGACTAAAATCTATGTAAAATTGAAAGGACGATATAAATGGTAAAAATGGTTAACCAAAATACAATAAATGATATGACTTTAGTGAATGCAAAATCACAAGCTAAAATGACTCAGTTAATACAGAAAATAGGAAAAGGAAAAAGAAGAGTTAAAGTAACATTAAGTAAATCTACAAGAAGTTATTTAATAAAAATGTTAGAAGAAATGAAAAAACAGATGGCTGTGTATGAAAAACAGCTTCCTAATTTATTTCAATTTTTTAATTATTTAGAAAAAGAAGCTAGAATAGTAAAACAAAATAAAAAACAAAAAACAAAAGATATTGTATTATCGTATGAAGAGTTAGATTTTTTGAAAATACAAATAAAAGAAACAATAAAGGGAATAGATAATTTAAAAAGTTCACTAAAATGGTATAACCTTGTAAAAAAAGGATTATACAAAACATTAAAAAAGCAAAATGAAATAACATTGGAAGAATTGGGAAAAACAAGTGTTAATAAATAACTTAAATATTGAGGGATAGCAAGAGTAAGTTAATAAAAGGGAAAAAGGGTGTTGAGGACAATGAAAAATAATATATTGCAAAATAGTACAATTCATTATGTAGAAATAATTATTGAAACTGGAATAAAAAATAGAGCAAGTGATATTCATGTTAAATATGATGAATTTCAAATAGAGATAAAGTATAGAGTAGATGGTAAAATGCTTGAATTAGAAGAATTATACGAAAAAATATCTAAAAATATTCTTGAAAAAAATATAGTTGAAATAATTTCGAGATTAAAAATTTTATCAAATATGAATGTTGCAGAAAAAAGAAAACCTCAAGATGGGAGTTTTTCTTTTTTATTTAATAAAGAAAATTATGATATAAGGTCAGCTTTTTTACCAATAATAATAGGAGAAAGCATAGTTTTAAGGATTCTTAAAAGTTTTTTAGAAAATACTAAATTAGAAACATTAGGATTTTCTAGCAAAAGTAAATATATAATAGAAAAAATGTTAAAAAGAAATTATGGAATGATTTTTGTAAGTGGTCCAACTGGTTCAGGAAAATCTACAACACTTCTTTCTCTTATAGATATATTAAACGATGGTTATAAAAAAATAATAACTGTAGAAGATCCTGTGGAAAATAAAGTAAAAGGTATAGTACAAGTACAAGTAAATAATGAAATAGGTGTTACATTCCCAGAAGTTTTAAAAAATTCTTTAAGAAATGATCCTGATATAATAGTGATATCTGAAATTAGAGATGAAATAACTGCAGAAATAGCAATAAGAGCTGCTTTAACTGGTCATTTAGTTATATCAACAATTCATACTAATGATGCAATATCAACTATTATAAGACTAGAGGATATGGGAATACCTAGATATTTAATATTAGATTCTCTAATAGGGATAATAGGTCAAAGATTAGTTAAAAAGAAAAATAAAAGTGGGAGAACAGTTATTAATGAAGTATTGTATATAAATAAAGAAGTAAGAGAAATATTAAAAAAAAATAAATTTAGCGATAATGTAAAAATAGAACTAATGAAAAGTAAGAATATAGATTTTTTAGATTTTTTAGAAGATATAAAAGAAAAAGTTAAAGAAGACATAATAAAAGAAAATTATGTATATAATTTTATAGAATAATACTCACTGAAAGGAAAAAATATTATGAAAAAAAATTTAATTGTATATGATTTTGATAAAACAATATATGGTGGTGAGTCAGGTACTAATTATTTTCAATATTATTTTAGAAAATATCCTTTAAAAGGAACTTTATTTTCGCTATGGTATTTAAAAGAAATATTTTTTTATATTATAAAAGTAATTGATTTGAAAAAATTAAAAGAAAGATTTTTTATATTTTTAGAAAGTCATACTAAAGAGGAAATAGATGAAATTACAAGAGGATTTTGGAAAGAATACGTAAGGTTAAATTATGAATGGACAGTATCAGAACTCATTGAAAATAAAAAGGAATGTGATATGGTAATAGTGAGTTCGGCTACTCCTAAATTTATAATTGAAACATTTTTAATAGAATTAGGCTATGATTTAGTTTTTGGAACTGAATTTGAAGGTGATGGTAAAGAAAAATTTATTTCAAAAATAAAAGGTGGAAATAATAAAGGGCATGAGAAAGTAAAAAAACTTAATGAATGGGCTAAGAAAAATAATTTTGAATATAATATAGTTAAATTTTATTCGGATAGCTTAGCTGATAAACCTTTATTTGATATAGCGCAAAAGAAAATATGGATAAAAAAAGGAAAAAAAATAGAAGGAATGCCAAAAAGAAGAACAATAATAGATATTCTATTCTGGAAATAAAAACTATTGACAAAATATTCAAATTTTTATATAATATTTTTGTTGCCGCTTTAGCTCATCTGGTAGAGCAGCTGACTTGTAATCAGCAGGTGGTTGGTTCGAGTCCGACAAGCGGCACCATTATTTTTAGCACATAGTTAAAATTAAATAAAAAAAATAAAAATCAGATGATATGTTTTCATCTGATTTTTATTTTTTTTGATATTTTAGGGTATATAAAATTTTATTATGGCATTGAAATACTATCCTATATTACAAATTTCTTCACTTTGTTTTGCTGTTTTTAAGTTTTTCTTCACATTATTTTCTTCTTGTTTTGTTAATTTTCTAGAGTATTCATCATTTTTAATATCAGAGGATTCTAAATATCTAAATTCTTCTGTAGTATGATTTCTGCTGTCTTCTTTACAAATTCTCAAATTAGGGTTATTTTTTTCCTTTAATAATTTGTTTTTATATTTTATCTCGTAATATCCTTTTGAATCTTTTCCAATATAGAAAACTTCTGGTTCTGTGAACTCAATTACGCCAGTGTCTTCACCGTTATAATAGTACCATCCAACAATTTCATCTTTTTTTAAGTTTGAAATTGAAATAATAGAAATAGATAAAAAAACGAACAATATAGCATATAATTTTTTCATAAACAATTCCTCCTATGAGTTTTTTAAATTTTATTATTGCAATTTTAATCTGTAACTACTATTTTACAATAATATTATTTTTACACTCATATAATATCATTTGAAGATTAAAGAAAAATTAGAAAATAAAAATATATTAGATTTAGTGTTTATGTGCTCTGAAAATTAAAACTTCATTTTTATCAGTTAAAAATATTAATTCATCTGTATTTGAGATTAGCTTTTTTACTCTCTGAAGATGATTTAAATAAAAGTTTTCAAAATCCATTAATTCTTTTGGACCAGCTTTTTTTGTACTTCCAATTCTAGAAATTGATACATCATCCATTTTTAGTGTATAATTTGTTGAATAAGTATTTACTCCTGAAAATCCATTCATTCTATCTCCAGAAATATCAAGGGTAATATTCTTACCACTAGCAGTATTTCCAGAAATATATTCTAATCTCCATGTTGTTTTAGACATTCCCAATGTTTCATTATTTTTTTCATGTGAATGATTGTCTGAAGAAAACGAGATACTGAAAATTAAAAATGTTAAAATTGTAATTAAATATTTTCTTATGCTCATGCTTAGATCCACTCCTTAATAGATTATTATAATATGTGTTTTTTAATTAATTAAATCTTTAATTAATTTTAATACTCTTATCAAAATTTTAAAATATATACGATAGTTAATTTCATGTCTAATTAAGTTTTTAAAAATTAAAATAAAAATTTAAATTTATAAATATAAAATTATTTATAAGAAATTATTTTTTGTAAATTCCTTCTAATTCAGCAACAGACAATATATGTCCTTTCATTTTGTCATAGAGTTCATTTAAATAATATCCATTTTTTATATCTAATACCGTATCAAGAGCATAAACTCTTATTTTATATACGTGGTCTTTATCAGGTGGCATAGGTCCTCCATAAAAAGTTGAATCTTCTTTTGTTTGTCCACCCATAGGACTAACCCAACTATTTACTCCTTGAATTAAATCTTTATTTTTTCTACTTGCGTCTCTTTCTAAATTTAATTTATTAGCAGGAATATTGGCAACACTCCAATGATACCAAGAGACTCCTACTACAGGGATAGCATCGTCGTCAACTATCACTACAGCAAAACTTTTTGTGTTTTTTGGTGGATTAGACCAAGATAATGGGATAGATACACTTGGTACACCATTTACTTTTTCTTTACCTTTTTCTCCATGTTCTTCTGCTATAATACCGTCTTTTATTCCGCTACTTTTTACTGTAAAACCTTTACTAAAACTTATGCTTCCAGCTATAAGTAATAGAAAAAGTACTTTAATAATATTATTCATAATGTATACTTCCTCCTTAATATTTTTTATTTTTATTTTAATTATCTGTCTA
>JAGOWQ010000010.1 GCA_018060185.1 Leptotrichiaceae bacterium
CAGAAGATGCATGGGAACAGTACTTATATTGGCAAACCCAAGACAAAAAAACTTTAAAGCGAATAAATAGTCTTTTAAAGGATATTCAGAGAGACCCGCAAAATGGTATTGGAAAGCCAGAAAAACTGAAAGATAATTTATCAGGATATTGGAGCAGAAGAATTGATGATAAAAACAGGCTTGTTTATAAATTTGATAATGAAATGATAGAAATAATACAATGTAAAACACACTATGGCGATAAGTGAATGAATATAAAGGCAGCTGATAATATCAACTGTCTTTTTTAATCTTTTTTTATATAAAAATCGTTATGTAACTTAGTCTTATGAATTTTTTTATAAGATAAGCTAAAAAAATAAATTCAGTGTTTATAGTATTTTGACCATGTCGGCCAGCTGCAGCCTGGCACATGAATTTTTATTCCTGAAGAACTTTTTGTCTTAATTTAAAACTAATCAAAAAACACAATATATAAGTTGACATTCTTTTGCTTTTATTGTATAATTAGTTATAACATGTTATTACGAAAGGGTGATTAAAATGTCAAGTATAATAAAAATTGGAAATTCTTATGGCACTTTAATTTCAAAAAAAATCTTAGATTCTCTTGATATAAAATTAGGTGATGAAATTGATTTAGAAATTAAAGACGAGGGAATTTTCATAAAGAAGCATGAAAAAGCAGCCTTTAGAGAAAACTTTATAAAAAGCTTCCAGGATAATGGAGTAATAAATGATGAAAAAGAATGGCTAGATTGGCAGGGATTTGATGATGAGTTATAAAAAATATGAGATACTATTAATTAACTACGATCCGGCATTAGGAACGGAAATAACAAAGACTAGACCGAGTATTGTGATAAGTTCAGATATTTATAACAAATTATCAAATCAGTTGATTGTTGCCCCTATTACGAGCGTTCACAGAGAATGGGGTACAAGAATTGATATTGATACGAAAAAAACTAAGGGGCAAATTGCATTAGATCAGATGAGAAGTATAAGCTCTATTAGAATAGTGAAAAAATTAGATACTCTAAAAGATGAGGAAACTAAAAAGAAAATAACAGAAACGCTTGAAATAATCTTTGAATAAGCTGAATTGGAGTTGATACAATGAAATATGATAATAATTCTGAAATAGTTCAAGAATTAATAGAAAAGTTGCAGGAAAATGATATAAAATATTTTGTAAAAACAAAGTTTACAAATGACTTAGAGAAAGGTAATACAGTTTTAGTTGTATGGAAAAAAGGTTACAAAGATGAAGAAACAATATTGTATCATAATGATATAGCAATTACACAAAATTTATTTAAAGAACTTTTTGACTGTGAACAAGCATTTAAAGAAAATACTAAGAATATAGAAGAAACAGCGAAAGAAAATTATAAGAATAGGGAAGAAAAAATAAAAGCAGAATGGGAAAATTACATGACAAAAAGCAGTTTAAATAAAAAAGAACCAATTTATATTAATCTTGATACTGTAGAAAATCAGGAGCAGCTGCTTATAGATTTAAAAACTTTAAGTAAAGAAAATTTTGAAGATTTGTACGGTCTTCCAAAATCACATTTTATAACATATTAAAGAAATAAAGAGAAAGAGTATGCTGTTATTACTGGAAGAAATTTATATAATAAAAAAATTGACTTTGTACTCATAAAAATGCTAGTATGAATTAATATGACCGTCTCGGAATGTAAATGTTTTGCAGAATGTGGTTATAAGAAATTAATTAATATAACTATCCTAGAATTATAAGCTATTTAGCTTTTTATCTTTTATAAAAAAACTATATTAGAATGTAAAAGAGAGGATTTTATGAGAATAGAAAATAGAAAAGGAAATAATTTCAATAAACAAGAAGCTTTTTTACTATATTGTACAGCTGTAAAAGAATTAAATGCTGTCACGAAAGAAGACTATTTTAAAAAAAATAAAAATAACAAATATCCCTCACCTGACTTTTTTTTACAAAATTTTCAAATAAAATTTACTGATGTTCAAAAAAAAATGAATAGAGAGCCTTTTCGTTTTAAAGATAAATTTCCGGATAAAGAAAGTATTTTTAAATTAAGTAGAGAGTTTTTTGTAGAAGAAGAACAAATAACTAAGAATGCTTTAAACAAATGGTACGGCAGACAAATTTCCGAATATATTTCACGCATGTTCGGCAGTTGGTCTAAATTCAAAAATGAACTAAAAAAAAATGGAATTGATTTTTAAAATAAATATTGATCAGCCCCAATTGGGGTTTTTTTAATATAATTTTATATAAAAAGCATTGCTTAATTTTTATATGTAATTTTCTATGTATGTTAAGTAAAAAAATAAAGTCAATATTTATAGTACTTAGAGTAAAGGTGTCAGCTGCAGCCTGGAAGAAAAATTTTTTCCGGCAAGAATTTTTTTATTTAACCTTATTTTATACAAAAAGATTTCTGATCACAAAATCCGTAAACGGATTTATTGCACTGTAACATACGGGGCAATGCAAGCAGACAAAAACAACCTTTTAATTCCAATCAGAAGAGAGCAACTAACCACTTCTCTTTTTTTACATATTTTATCGACTTTGAATAAGTTTTATATAAGCAATATTTCTATTATTCCGTGCTAAACCGCACGGCTGAACATTAAGAATTTTCTACAAAAATTCTGAACGTTCTCAAAGCCTGTATTCAATGTTCATTTTTAATTTTATTAAGAAACTTTTCAATCTTTTCAATTATAGATTTATGATAGGGTTTTATATCTTTACCATACAGTTTAATACAATATATAGTATTTGTATCTTCGACATACCGTATTGTATATGTAGTATTGTCAATAGTGAATGTAATAGGTGCCGAATGTTCTAAAATGACGGTTCCGTGAAAATTACTAATAAACCATTTTTCAATTTTATAACTGGTCTTAACACCATGAAAAAAATAATATTCTGACATATTCCACCTCAAAAAAATATTATATTAATTATAGCAGATTTTATTTATTTTTTATCCGGGTATTTTTTTGTAACGTCCTGATCAGAGAGTCCGTTCTCTTAGGAAGAAGATCATCAAATGTAATAGATTTGTCATATTGATTGATTAAGTCTTTTATTAGATATAGGTGTCTAAGATTATATTTTCTGTCAAGACATTCAACTGATCTTATAAAGCTTCCCTCAACATTAAGATATTCTGCTGTTTCTTCCACAGAAATTCCGTATTTTTTTCTTAATTTCTTTATATTTTCAGATATTTTAGTATCAAAATTTTTTATTCCACTCATATTATTATGCCACCTTTCGCTTGCTATGAATATAAAATAAATGCTATCTTTATTCTACAAGCAAATGATTGCAAAAATAACGTTAAAGTGATATATTATAAATGATTCGTAGTTATAAATAAATACCTTGCTCTACCCTTTATAAATAAATAAAAAGGCATTTTTACAATGCCTTTTCTTAATTATTCTGATAAAATACTAGACTTCTCTATCTGTTTTTTATATAATGATTTAAGTGTGTACAATATTAAAAACAGGGAGGATTGTTAAAATGAAAATAATGATTAGAATTTTAAATCTTGATCTAAGCGGCTTAAAAAATATAAAGCCGAATTTTGATGACCCTGAATATATAATGAAAGGCACAAGTAAAGTATGAATAAACTTGAATGTATTAAACTATACATAAAGCCTTTTAGGCTTTTTTTTAGTGCCATAGATTTTTATATACAAATTATAATAGTTATCAAAATAAATACAAAGATGAAAATATTAAAATTATATTCTAAATTAATAATGGAAGGAGGAAAAAGTTTTTTAATTTAGCGAGTTGCAATAAATGGCATTAGCCTTTTATATAGATTAGGAAATAATAGAAATGAATAAATTATGTTTTGAGAACTATGTTCGTGAAATATATGAGACCCTAGAAACATTAAATCTAGGAAATCAAGACTATTTTGAACATTTAAATGAGGAAGAAAGGGCAAGATTAGAAGAAATAAAATTTAAGTATTTTTACAAAGGATTTCTTGCGAGTATAATGGAAGAATAGGAGTTTATTAACTCCTATTTATTATATAGTCCATAGTCTATAATGGTAACAATACGTCCAATAATTTTAATATCGCTTTTTGAATGAATAGAAATTTTTTTCGTAAAATAATCGTATAAAGATACAGTATTTTCATTAGAATAATAAAAACCAACAAGAATAGAATTATTATATGAGAAAATTCCTAAATCTTCTTGTAATAATTCATTTTTATTATTATATACAAAAATAAAATCATCTTTTTTAAAAGCCTTATCCTGCTTATCTAAAAATGGAAGGTTCATAAACTCTTTTAAATGTATTTCGCTATCAGATGATATAGAAAAAGAGTCAAGAATTTCAATAAAAGAATTCTCATAAAAGGACTTTTCCGTATTAATTATTTTACAATAATTGAAAACATCTTTATCCTGGACATAACCAATGATATTTAAAAAAATAATCGGATTAACATGGTAAAGTTCTGCAAGAGCAGTAACAACTAAAGAATTAATTCTTAAAATTTTACCGTCCTCTAATCGGCTAATGGTAGAGGAATCGATACCAGTAAGAGCATGTATATCTCTGAAAGTATAATTATTTTTAGTTCTATATTGTTTAAGTATTTTCCCGAATTCAACTGTTTTTGCCTTATCAATAGTAAACATATATCTCTCCTTAAATTCTTTATATTTAATTATACATTTAAAAAACAAATAAAACAAAAAAATTATTCTTTTTTTTTAAATTTTTAGTAAACGATTACTCATGAGTAATTTTAATGAAAAAAGTACATTTCTCAAAATCAACAAAAAATACTTTGTGGATTAAAGTATTGACAATTGAAAGAAATTTAGTATAATGTTTATATAAACGAAAATAAATGTCACTAAATGAAACAAAAAAATATTAATTATAAATAAATTATTCAATCTCAATGGGAACGGTTTAATGAATTAATTATATATAGAAAAATATATAAATAATATTACTAAAAGGAGTGAGCTAATGAGTGAAGAAATAAGGAAAATGGGTATTGTAGAAGAAATATTAGAATCTATTCTAGGGACTTCGGAGAAGGAAATTTTTGGATATGAAACAGATAGTATCATAATGTTAAATAAAAAAATAATATTAGAGCATGAGATAAAATTAAAATTATTCGATTTAGAGAAAGAATTGAAAAATGAAAGACTAGAAGAAGAATCTGTATATAAATTAATAAAAAAAATTATATATGAAACTTTTGGAAAAGGTGATTTTTTTTCAAATCTTGAGTATTAGGAGGGTAAATGAAGAAAGAAAATTATTGTAAATATGATCTAGAGGAATTAGAAGAATTAATAGAGGAAAGTTATAGTTATTATTCTTTTTTAGATTCTAAAAATCCAGATAATTTGACAATGCGTTTTAATGAGTTGTGTTCCAACATAGAAGTGAGTGCTAAATTAGAAAAATTGAAAAAATTGTGTTTTGCATATGGGTATGTAGAAGGATTAAAAAAAAGAAGTAGTAAAAAAACACCTTAATTTTTAAAGGTGTTTTTTTATTTCATAAGTAACTTTACCTAAAATTTTCACTTTACTTTTATCTTCTAAACATAATTTTGAGTTATTTAAAAAAGCAACAATATTATCTTTTTCATGATAAGGTGAAATAATGTAATCGTCGTTAATTTTTAAAATACCAACTTCATCGTTATTTAATGAATCTGTATAGTAAAAAATGATAATAATATTATCGTTGAACTGAAAGCTAAAAAAATTATTGTTTTGATTTTCAATAATTGGTAAATTAATATTTCTCAAAACTTTTTTATTGAAATTGTCAATTTCATATATAGAGCTGAAAAGCGGAATAGAAAAATCTCTATTCTTTTCGGAAATATTATTTACATATTCTATAATGAGATTATTATTAAGATAACCAAGCAAATCATAAAAAACAATGACATTAGTATTATAGTAATCAGCTAATCGTAAAAGCATATTAGGATTAATTTTCTTTATAAGCCCATTCTCTAATCTACTTAAAGTAGTAATATCAATTTTTGTTTTTAAATAAATATCCCGGACAGTTACTCCCTTGTTTATTCTTAACTCTCTTAAATAATTTCCAAACTTTTCAAGTCTAAGATCATCAATGTATAACATTTTGACCTCCATGTACATTAATATACTTAAATTCTATCAAATTATCATATCATTTTTATAAACAAGAACAAAAGATGTTTTTGTTTTTTTTATATACTATAAATAAAGGTATATTCATTTTTGAAACAAATTTTGTTTACATAAACTTACAAATGTGTTATATTAAAAATAAAAAAGTTTAACAAATTATGAGGTAAAAAATGGCAATATTCCAATTAAAAGTAGATAAGATAAGTAAACAGAAAAACTCAAAAGGTGCAAGTCGAAGTAATGATTATATTCAAAGAGAAAATGAGTTTGAAGGAAAAGACGATCTCATTTATAAGGAAGAGAAAAATATCCCGGAAGAGTTTAAAGACGGAAAAGAATTTACAGAAATAATGGAAAAAAACATTAGAAAAAATGCCAGACTGTTTAAAAAATATGAACAAAGTTTGCCACGGGAATTTTCAGATGAGAAGAATATAGAAATAGCTAAAGAGTTTTGTGAGAAACAGTTTGGTGATAAATATATATATTTTTTAGCGGTACATAATCCAGACGGAGATCATGCACATATGCATATAAATGTTTTTGAAAGAAAAATTGACGGAATAAAAAGAGAAAATAAAGAAACATATTTTAAAAGGCCTAATGCAAAAAACAGAGAAAAAGGCGGTTGGTATGCAGACAGAGAATGTAATAAGAAAAAGTATACAGAAGAGTTATATAAGAATTGGGAAGATCATTTAAATAATCATTTAGTGGAAGCAGGATTGCCTAAATTAAAACCTAAGCCAAAAGAAAAAAACGTTAAAAAAGAAAAGGAAAAGTTTTATTCAGTAAAAGAGATAAAAGAAATGGATACAAAAAAATTGACTGAATTATTACTAACTTATGAATCCCAAATAAAAGACCGGGAAGAAAAGCGAGATAATTTATATAAGAAAAAAAATAGTCTGAAAAAGCAGCAGGAAAGAATAGTAAATGAATTAACTGATAATAGTTTATATAAATTAGATAACCAAATAAAAAGTCTAAAAGTCAAGATGAATAGAAAAAATATAAGTTCAAAAGAAAAAATATCAACGTTTCAAGTAGTAAAGAGTTTGGAAAAAAAGAGAGAAGAAATTTTAAAAGATAATATCGGAACTGATCAATTTAAGTTGGTAGAAAAAGAAATAGGTCATAGGGATAACAGAGAATTAAAAAAGCTGAATAAGGAAATAGAAAACATAAGGAAGCGGGCAGAAAAAGTCATAAACAATAGATCAAAAGATGAGATGAGAGAAGTAAGTCATAAATTATTGAAGAAAAAAATATATCTCTCAAAATTGAATATAGATAAAAAAGGGAAATATTTATTAAAGTCAGCAACGAAAAGTAAGTATGCAGAAAAAAGAAATAGCAAAAAAGATTTTATGAAAGTAAAAAGAAATTTATTAGTAGCAATAAACTTGGGGAGTAGAATTTTTAGAATAGTTGGAGTGGGAAAAACACAACCAGATGATAGTTATGGAAAATTAATAGATTTAAGAATTAGCAAATTAAATAAAGGAAGAGAAAGCGAAAAAACAATTTATGATAATACTCAAGATGAAAAAGATTTATCTGATTCAAAAGAAGAAGTAAAAGAGGGCGAATTAGAAAAAGAGAAAGTTCGGGAAAATGATTATGAACGTTAATGAATAAAATTATGGTAACTGAAAATTTTAATCAAAATAGATTTGAAGCGTGAAAAAATAGGGGTTCATTAAAAAAAAGTATCTTGAAGTACTGTAAATACTGGAAATATAGAATTCATATTGAGTAAAAAAGTTAGAGATTTACTGTCAAAAAGCAAAATGCTGAAATGCCTGTAAAAAGTGACGTTCAGGAGAAAAAAAACACCAATTCCGATATGGAGCCGAAAAAAAACGCACTAAAAGCAAGAAAAATCATGGTTTGAAGGCACTGAAAAACATGCACGCTACACGTTTCTAAAATCTTAATGCCGATTTTAGAAAGCGTTAACGCTAAATTTTCAAAAGTAATTGAAAATTTGCCTTGATTTTTTTTCAAAAAATACAAGAAATTAACAAGTTAATTTAGAAAAATAGCTACGCAATTTTTACTCACTTTGTTCGTCTGTTTGACAACAGGAAACCATAAAAAGATTTTTGCTGAAATGATAAATAGTAAAAATTAGAAGTAAGAATTTTAAAAAATGTTGGTTATAAATTTTTCAAAACTAAAGTCTTAGTTTTTGAAATTTATATATATAAAAGAATATATTTTAGATTTTTGAAAGGCGGTGATAAAAAATATATTTAGAAAAAAATTGTAATAATAAAAAAATTTAGGAGGAAGAAATGAAAACTTTAGGAAGTAGAATTAATTTAAAAGTGGTAATTATTTTTTCATTATTACTGCTTAGTTGTGTATCGTTTTCAGCTACATCAGGAGCGACTTATCTTGGTGATCTTATAACAGCTGTTGAGGATTTCGTAAGTGATACGAAAAAGTTTCTAGTAGCAGTAACAATTTTATTTTTTGCCATGACTGCAATAAGATATGCAGCAAATCATGACAGTCAAACATTTGTTTCAACAATGTCAAGTTCTCTCTTCATAGTTGCATTAGTAGGAGTGTTTGTAAAAATAGTTGTAACAGTCGGAGGGTCAACAATAAGTCCAGAGTATATTCAAAATAATACAATGGCGAAAGTTGAAAGTGTAAAAATAGTTGATTCAAAAATTATAACTGCAGATAAAAATTATTTAACAAATTAAGGAGGAAGTTTTTTGGCAAGAGGAAAAAGGAATTTCATTCCTGGGTCTAAAAAAGAAAAAATTAGTCTGTTTCATATTTTTTCAAAAGGATATTTTCAAACAGTAGAGTTAACAAAAAAGTTAGTAACAGCACTTATGCTTTCATCTATTGTAATAATTTTTTCTGGGCTATCAGGTGTATATTTATATACAAGAAGAGTAAATACTCCTTTTGTCGTATTAGTTGATAGAGAAAGTGGAGATGTAATAAATTCAAAAGTATTAGAAAAACCAAATTTAAGTAATATAGAGGAGAAACAAATAGAATACTTTATTTCAAAATTAATAATAGATTCTAGGAGTGTACCTCTCGATAAAACTTTTTATCAAAAAAAATTAGATTCACTTTCATACTTTTTAACCAAAGACGGAGGGCAGGATTTAAAAAATAGTTTAAAGAAAGAAGATGTAAAGGAAAAAATAAATAGTAATGTTCAGGTAACAGTCGATATAAATAATATTGCTAAACTTGATAAGAATAAATATCAGGTAATGTGGACAGAAAGTACTTTTAAACCTTTTGAAAATATGAACAGTAAGAGTAAGTATATAGGAATAATAGAAGTAAGGTTAGTTCCTGTAAAAACAAAAGAGATGATGAAAGAAAATCCTTTTGGGATTATGTTTTCAAATATAAATATCTCTCAATCAAAGTAGTCTAATAACAAAAGGAGTGAAATCATGGAAGCCGGAAAACGATTATCTGTATTTTTTCTAATCATGGTTATATTAGTAATAGGTTTTTTGATTGTCGTAAATGATTTAAATAAAATAGCAGAATTCAAATGTGTTGATAATGAATTATTTAAAGAAGAAGTTACTAAAGAGGGGATTATTTTAAAAACAAGAACATTCAAAAATCAACATAAGAAATGCACTATTATAGACGGAGTGATATTTGATTATGATAATGAAGACTTAAAGAGAGTTTATTAATAATGACATTCACAGATTCTGAAATGAGGTTTAAAGCATGAAAAAATTATATGAATTAGTTTTTGGCATAGTATTTATAGTAATATCACTGGTGATATGTTTTTCAGTAATTTATTTCGTGAATAATCATGTTGAAAATAAAGAAAAAGCTGCAGAAAATAAGTACAAAGCAGAAATAGAAAGATTAAAAAGACTTAATATGGAAGATATGCCATGTGTTAACGGAAAATTATTTATAAAAGAAAATGATAAATTGATAAAGCAGTATAAAGATTGTGAATTTTACAATAACCAATTATATTTAGTAGAGAAAAATGGAAATTTAATAAGATTAGGTTTGCAAAATCAATAAGGGAGAATTACTTTTAAAATAGAAAGGTAAGTATATGAATTTAGAAAGTTTAGAGCAGGAAAATAAAGAATATATAAAAAGATTATCCCAAAAGAAAACACTACCAATGATAGGAATTAGTTTAATAGTGGTATTTATTTTATATGATAGTTTTAAAACAGATATTAGTATCTTTCATGCACTGGGATTAATTATTTTTACAATATCAGGAATTTTATTACTTAATTTTACGAAATTAAATGAAAAAGATAAATTGATAGATGATTTTTTTTATGAAAATCATTTAGTGGTCTTGGAAAATTTGCGAGAGATAAACAATTATAATAGCTTTGCTTTTTCAAAAGAACATTTGTCAATAATTATACGTGATATTGCATATCGGATAAAAAAGTTAAGACATACAGAAGATACGGAATATGTGCTAAATGAGAGAATAGATAAAATAGATTATGATGTAACTTATAAAGTAGTAAAAAATGAATGTAAAACAGATATTTTTCAAATAGCTTTTAGGGTAAAAGAACGGTATATAAGATCGCCTTTTTGGCGAGTGAGTGAAGAGACAAAAGAAAGCCTACCTCTTGATTTAATGAATGTACTTTATAGCATAAAAAAAAGCAAGAGAAAGAAACCGGAAAAATCTTTTAAAATCTTAAAAATAACAGGAAATAGAAGATGGCATACATAAAAAGAATAGAAAAGCAATTTAATAAGATTAGGATTACAAAATTAATAAAGGAGAAAATATGAAAAGATTAATAACAATTTTGAGCTTAATATCAATGTTAGTTTTTGGTTCAGACCTTGGAGTACAGCTGCCAAAAGAAGATATACAATATAGGCCACCTGTACAGATAGATAAAACTTCAAAAATTATAAGTGGTAGGGAAGAAGCAAAAAAAAAGACACAGACTACCTTTACATATAATAGAAATAATGTATATGAAGTTTATGCTATGCCGGGATATTTAACAACTTTTGAACTGAATCCTGATGAAGAAATAACTTTTTTAGCAGGAGGTGATACTGAAAACTGGCAGCTTGATGAAGCTAAAGGCGGAGAAAAAAATACGACTTTTGTTTTCGTTAAGCCAATTGAAGAAGAATTAGAAACAAATATTCTAATTACTACAAATAAAAGGCTGTATAACATAAAAATAGAGTCTACTTCAAATGAATATAACAGTCTTGTGAAATGGGAATATCCTGAAACTGCAGAAATGATTAAATTCAGAGCAAGTACTGTAGAAACTGCTACTACAAATGCAGATAAAATAAATATGTACTATACAATGGATAATAAATATTATCCTTTTGCACCGGAAAAAGTATATGACGACGGAAATAAAACATACTTTACAATGAAAAAAAGTATGCAGGAAATGCCTACATTATTCATAAAGGGTGACGATAACAAGTATAGCCAAACAAATTACAGAATAGATGATGAAGGCAGATTTATTGTAGATAGAACAGCAAGAAGATTTAAATTTATCCTGGGGAAAAAAAGTGTAACAGTAGTTAATCAAAGATATAAATAGGAAGGAGGGTTTAAATGAGAAGAGATGAAGATATTCATGAGCTTGAGGAAGAAAGGGAAGAAGAAGAACATCAGGAAGAGCAATATAATGAAGAAACGCCAATAGAAAAACTAAAAAAAATCATGTCAAGAAATAAAAAATATCTTATAGGCGGTGTAGTTGTGGTTTTTGGTCTGGTTGTGTTATTAATGCCAAAGAAAGGCGATAAAGAGCTTAAAGATGTGAAGACAGATCAGACACAAAATATTGATCTTGATGAACTTGCTAATGAGGATATCCCGGAAGATGAAGAATTTCAGCAAACCTCAGATATGAATATGAATCAGAGTACTATTCAGCAGCCTAATACATATAATAATGACAATTTACCAGGTGCTTATGAGAATGATGAAATGCCTGAACCCCCTGATTTTAAAGTAAAAGATTACAGCATGGGATCAACAGATTATCCTTCGATATATGAAAGTGACAAGCTTGATGATAAGAAGTCAAAGAAAGAAGGGCAGGAAAATAAAAAAGTTCCTATATCATTTAACAGGAATCAAAAAGCCCCAACTGCAGGGGAAGTTCAGCAAGGAGCAACAGAAGAAAGTCAACAGACACAAGGTAATAATCAAGGACAAACACAAAAACCACAAGTGAAAAATAATTTTTTACTAAATCAACAGCTAACACCTAGTTTATCTCCTTATGAAGCTAAAGCGGGAACAGTTATTCCGGCCACATTATCAACAGCAATTAACAGTGATCTTCCGGGAGATATAACAGCAATAGTAAGAGAAGATATTTTTGATACTGTAACAGGAAGATATTTGTTAATTCCAAAAGGGTCACGAATATTCGGTATGTATGATAATAATATAATTTATGGACAGAACAGATTAGTTGTTATATGGCAAAGAATACAGCTTCCCAACGGTTATACTATTAATCTTGAAGGAATGCAGGGAGTGGATATAACGGGAAAGACAGGTATTACAGGAAAAGTCAACAATCATACATTGAAACTGCTTAGAAGTGTAGTATTATCAAGCCTTTTCAATTTCATTTCTAACGGAATAAGTGTAGGGTACAGTACTACAAAAAATAATGACAATGTATCTGTAGGTGCAACTGTTGGTGGAAAAGTAGCTGACGACGCTTCAAGTCAAATACAAAATGCAGGAGATATGATAATTGGAAGAGATTTACAGCAGCAGCCAACAATACAGATCAAAGCAGGTACAAGATTTAATATTATGGTAAATAAAGATATGATTTTATACCCATACAGTAAATTAAAAAGGTAAATATTATGGATTTAAAAACTATTTTGAAAAAACTAGATTATCTATATATCAAAATACTGGTTTACCAAAAAGAAATACTGGTAATTTGTTTAATAGGAATATGTTTTTTCCTAAAAAGCCTATGCAAAGAGCTTTATTTTATAAATTCGGTAAATAATAAAAATACTAAAATTCAGTTTGTATATGAGAAAAGCTATAAAAATGCGTTCATATTTGAAAAAACTGATAAAAAGAAAGTCTATTTAAATAAAAAAACTGAAGAACTTTTAAAAAAGAAATATCCTAAATTAACAAAGGAAATTGAAGAGGGCGAAATATATTATGTACTGATCTGTTTTTTACCAATGATGCTATTAACAGATTTAAGAAGAATAACACACGGGTCAGCAAGGTTTGCTACTATGAAAGATTTAGTGCCAACTGAGAAGAACTCAACTGAAATAAATCTTTTAGAAAAGGAAGGAGTAATTTTAGGAAAGTTTAAAGGAAAATTCCTAGTAGATAATTCAAATACTCATACACTAATTCTGGCACCCACCGGAGCAGGAAAAGGTGTAGGAATAGTAATGCCAACGTTAGTACAAACTTGGAGTAAAGGAAGTGCTGTGGTAGCCGATTTAAAAGGTGAAAACTACGAATTTACTGCAGATGAAAGAAGAAAAAGGTTTGATAACAAATGCTTTGTGCTTGATTTTAGTGATTTTAATTCATGTAGATATAATCCTTTAAGTATTATAAAAAAGGGTAGTAAAGATGAAGTAAATAACGCAAAAATGGTAGCTGAAATCATAATAAAAGCCAGTTCAGGAGATTCAAGTTCAAAAGACCCGTTTTGGGATAATACAGCAATAGCGATTTTAAGCGGAGTAATACTATATTGTTTGTATTCTGAAAAAAAAGGTGAAATAAATATGGGGCATATTATCAAATTTATTTATCAGGATAAAATGCTCGAAAATGTACAAAAATTAAAGAATACTTTTACAATATCTGAAAATGAAGTTTTACAGATAGCGGAATATTACGAAGAGGATATAGATTTATTAAAGCAAAGGAAGCACCCATTTATAGATAGAGGTTTTAACACAATACTAAGTAAAACAGATAAAATGCTTGATTCAATTTTGACGACAATACAAACAGCAATAGCAGTATTTGAAATCACAACAGTAAAAAAAGTAACAAGTACCAGTGATTTTAAATTAACAGATTTTACAATGTATAAAACCCCTATAACTCTTTTTTTAAGGGTGACACCGCAAGATGTAACAATAATGCAGCCACTGCTTAATATACTGATTACACAGTTAACACAACAGCTATTGCCAAAAAAAGACAGGGAAAATAAGGTTTATGAGAACATAAATAGAGTTTTGTTCTTGATAGATGAATTTCCGGCCTTTGGAAAGATAAAACAACTGGAAGACACTCTTACTTATGTTCGGAGCTATAAATTAAAGTATATGTTAATAGCTCAGGAAGCAAAGCAGATATATAAAATATACGGAAAACTGACATCATTTATCGGAAACTGTAAAACAAAGGTGTTTTTTAATATTACTGATTATGATGAAGCCGAAAATATATCTAAATTATGTGGAAAGCAGACAATAAGAAATAAAAGAAGTGCTTTTTTATCTAAAAATCAGCAAGACGGATATATGGCAAGAGAGCTTCTGACACCTGATGAAGTACTAACTTTCAAAGATAAAAGAAGTATTATTCATGTGGGTGGAAAGCCAGTAATAAAAGGGGATAAATTCTTTTATTTCATGAATAAGAAATTTAGAAAGAAAATGAGGAAAGTAAAAACAAGTCAAGATAAGTTGTAAAGGAGAAATAATTTAATGGCAAAAGAAAGAAGAACCAAAAGAGAATTAGCCCTAGAAGCCGAAGAAAGGTCAAGAAAATTAAAAAAAGAAGCTCTCGAAGAGGAAAAAACTCTTATACATGGGCTGTTTGCAAGAAATAAAATAGATGATCTTCTGTATGACATAAAATATTTAGAAGAATTAGAAAAAGAAATATTGAAGTTTACTAAAGCTTATAGAGAACGTCCTGGATAAAAGTTATGGAATTAAACAAAACAAATGAAAAAACAGAAAAAGAGTTGCAAATAGCAAAATATAAAAAAAATCTTGCTATTCAGCAGTTTGGTGAAGAAATATGGGAGTATCTGTTTTCAGATGATTATATTGAAATTATGTTGAATCCTGATCAGCACATCTGGGTAGAAAATTATGAAAAAAAATGGAAAACTGATATTTTCATAGATGAAAAACAGGCAAGCAGGATAATAACAGCTGTGGCTTCTGAAAATGGAAAAGAACTAGGAAAAACAAAGAATAGCATAATCTCAGGAACTTTAATAACAGGAGATCGTTTTGAGGGGATAAGCGGAGAAGAATCCAAAAACAAAACAATATTCTGTATCCGGAAAAAAGCAAAAAAGATATTTACATTAGATGAGTACGAAAGTAGCGAAGTAATAACCAGTGAACAAAAAGAATATATAAAACAAATGATTTTTGAAAGAAAAAATATTTTGATAGTAGGTGGGACTGGTTCAGGCAAGACTACTTTTATAAATGCTTGTTTAAATGAATTGAAAGATACTGATTTTAGAGTAATAACAATAGAAGATACTGACGAGCTGCAGTGTTCGGCAGAAGATACAATAAAATTATATTCTACACCGCTTACTTCATCAAAAATAATACTTGAAAGTATTATGAGAATGAGACCGGATATAGTAATAGTTGGAGAACTAAGACGTGGTGAAGAAGTTCAAGCATTATTGAAAGCTTGGAATTCTGGACATGACGGCGGTTTATCCACAACACATGCAAATAGCTGTGTTGGAGGAATCCTTAAATTACAGCAGTTATTGACAGATGTTAAAGATATAAATACAGATTCTTTGGCACTAATGATAATGAATTCAGTAGATATAAT
This sequence comes from Leptotrichiaceae bacterium, assembly GCA_018060185.1. Classification (GTDB taxonomy): domain Bacteria; phylum Fusobacteriota; class Fusobacteriia; order Fusobacteriales; family Leptotrichiaceae; genus JAGOWQ01. The sequence goes on from JAGOWQ010000010.1 coordinate 16,052, forward strand.
TGTAACAATAAAAAAGATAGGGAGAAAAAGAAAGATTACGGAAATAGCAGAATTAAAAGAATACGATCATGATAGGAAAAAATTTATCTTAGATTATGTATGTGAGGTGAAATAATGGAATTTGTATTTTATAAAACTTTGGCAGCTGTAAAAACATTCTTTGGAGTTCCAATAAGTTTTTTAAGATTTATAGCTATAATAGGCGGTGCTATCTTCATGTTAGATATAAAAGCAGGACTTATAGTAACAGTAGGACTGTTCTTTATATCAAAAACTATTTTTATGTTCGTCAAGGATAAAGAAATAGTTGAAATATATCTTTCAAATATAGAAAATCCTAAAAAAATAGGATTTTAGAAAGGCATAAAAATGAAAAAAACACAAGATTTAAAGGATAAGGAAATGTTTAAACATTACTTACCGTATGCGTATTTTATTGATGATGAGGAAAGTATAATATTTAATAAAAATGACGCTTTTCAGATCACATTCAGAATAACATACAGGAATCTTGAATTTGAAAGTGATGAAATAGTTGCAGGGTTTATAAATAAATTCAATAATGCGATAAAAAATCAGTTAGATCAGAGGTTCTGTATACATTTTGAAACACAGAGAAAGTCAATGATTGTTGATGAAGAATTAACAAATAAGGTACCAATACCTACAAGGAAAATTTTTCAGTCACAAAAAAATAAAATAAATAAGGACTTCAAATGTTTTACAACTGAAAACTATATAACATTGACATATTCCTTAAAAGATTTTTTCTCTGGCCTTGATTTATTTAATAAACTTAAAATATTTAATAATCACGGGAATGAAATTATGACAAGAGAAAAAATGGAAAAGGAACTTGCAGTATTTAACGATAAAATCATGAGTTTTATAGATCAGTTAGAGCCGGTAGTACTGGATATAGAAAAAATAAAAGGAAGTGAATTACTAGGATTTCTTTATTCACAGGTTACATCTGAATTTAAAGAAAAAGTAAAATATCCTGATTATCCTTATATAGATGAAATATTAGGAATGAATGAATTTGATAATAAAGGAAAATACAGCAAAATAAACGATAATTTTGTAGCATGTGTATCAATTTCTGAATTTCCTGAAATGGTGAGTGGGAGAATTTTAAAAGAGCTTGAAAGCTTAAATTTTGAGTTCAGATACAATGTAAGATTTTTAATAAATCAACAGGAAAGTTTAAAAAGAAAGCTGAAAAATATAAGAGAGTATCATGAAGTATCAAGAAAAAGTTTAGGAGAATACGGTACTCAGTCAGGTTCAAGGTTTGAAGATGAATATTCTATGGAGCAGGCAGATGAAGTACAGGGAGCCATGAAAGAAATGAGAAAGAGAGAAATTATTTTTGGACAGCTGACAGCCACAATAATTATAACTGATAAAAGTTATAAAAGGTTAGAAAAAAAGGTAAATGAAGTAATAAAAATAATTAACTTTCATGAGTTCGTATGTAGACATGATACTTTAAATACTTTCAATTCTTATTTTGGAGCAATGGCCGGAAATAATGAGTTAAATAATAGAAAATATTTGACAGCTTCAACGTCGATACTTTGCATGATACCTATAAGTACACCATTTTTAGGGTTTAAATACAATGAACATTTAGGAGAATACTACAAAAGAGACACACATTCACTAATTAAAGGAATTAATGAAAATGACGATTTATTTCATTTTAATCTGCATGTTTCGGATATAGGGAATACAATGATTGTAGGACCTGTAGGAGCAGGTAAGTCAGTGCTGCTTGGTTTAATTGTTAGTCAGTTTATGAAATATGAGAATGCACAGGTATTTTTCTTTGACAAAGATCAGAGTAGTAAAGTGCTCTGCAGATGTTCAGGCGGTGATTTCTATAATTTAGGAAAAGATGAGTTTAGTTTTCAAGTAATGGAGAATATCAATCAGGCTGAATACCAAAGTTTTATAAGAGAATGGTTATTATTAATTTTAGATCAGGATAAATACGTAACAGAGTTGGAAGACAAAGAAATTATAACTAAAGCTTTAAAGCAGCTAGGAGAACTTGACCGGGAAGCAAGGACATTTACAAATTTTTTGGGATTTTTACCACATCAAAGATTAAAAATAGCATTTGATGATTATGTGAATGGAACTTATGGACGATACTTTAACCGGAAAAGTACAACATCAAAAAATAGGTTTCAAGTGTATGAAATGGGAACAATACTGCAGGATAGTAGGCTCTCACCATTATTACTAAATTATTTATTTTTTGATATAAGGTATCGATTAAAAGGAGAACCGGGAATAATTGTTATAGATGAAGCCTGGGCGGCATTGCAAGACCCATTGATGAGAAAGCAAATGGAGCACTGGTTGAGACTATTAAGAAAACTGAATGTTAGTGTTATTTTTGCTACACAATCCTTAGATGAAATTTCTAAAACAGATATTTCAAAAATTATTATAGAAAACTGTAAAACTAAAATCTTACTACCAAATGAAAACGCAGAAAAAAGTTATGAGTTATATGAAATGATAGGTCTAAATTTAGAAGAAATTGGAAAAGTTGTAAATGCAATACCTAAAAGAGATTACTTATACAAAAGTGATTTAGGTTCAAGTCTTTTAAGCTTTAATTTAGACAAAGAAGCAGTTAGCTATATAGGAGCAAGCAGAATGGAAGATATTAATATGATAGATGAAATTTATTCACAGGAAAAAGACTTAGAAAAAATAAATGAAATGTGGCTAAATTATAAAAGTATATAAGGAGTGAATATGTTAAAGACAACAACCCTTGAAAATTATAATTTGTCAAATACACAAATAGAATTTTTAAGGGATAGTATTAAGGAAAGAAAAAATATTCTTATTGCAGGAGATATACGATCAGGAAGAACATCATTCTTAAATGCTTGTCTAAATGAATTAAATAATGAAGATTTAAGAGTGGTAACTATTGATGATAAAGATGAATTATATTGTCCTGCTTTAAATACAACAAAGGGCTTGATTAATTATGAGTATTCAACAGAATTTTTGATACAAGCTTACTCGAAAATGCGGCCGGATTATATGATTTTAGGAGAAATGAAAACTGGCAAAGAAATAATAGAGGTATTGAAAGTTTGGAACAGCGGACATGCTGGAATGACAACAATTCAGGCTGTAGATAACGGAGAAAAATTATATTGCTTTTCAAAATTGAGTGAATGCATGAACAAGATATCAGACTATGAAAGGAATATATTCCCATTATTAATTGGAAATACTATAAATATAGTAGTAGAAATACAAGATAAGAAGGTGCAGGGAATTAAGGAAATTCTCGGCTATAACGAACAATATAAAGAGTACGCTTATAAAACTATTAATTAAACTTTCGCAAGCTTGCGAAAGTATAAAGAAAGAGGAAATATGAAAAAGTTTAAAAATCTAATATTTTTATTATTGGCAATAAATGTATTTGCATTGGCTGATAATGAAGTAAGTTCAAAGCAATTAGAGAAAATTTATAAGAATGTTACTGAAAATAAAAATACAGATAAAAATTTTGAGATTGTAAATGATCTTTTATCAAAAAGAAATAAAGAGCTGAAAGACCTAAGATTACAGAGTGATTATATTGTAACTCCTGAATATCTGGAATGGCAAATCTTTTTCACGGGATTTTATAATCATCAAAACAGAAACTCTAAAAACAGTACAAGATAATTATCATAGTCTTGCAACACCTAAAGATGAAAATGGAACATTAAAAACAAGAGCTATTATAGGTGCTGAAATAGAAGATAGATACGGAGTATTCTTAACAGGAGAATATTTAACAGGAAACTCTGCAAAAAATGATTATAAATTAGGAATAACACTAAAAGCAGTATTTTAGGAGGTAATTCATGAAAAAAATCAGTTATTATGGAAAGGAAGCAAACTATTTTATTGTTGGCATTCATGAAAATAAAGATCAATTTATAGTGGAAGCCCAACAATTAGAAGACGGTAAAATAGAATCTAGTAATGTACATAAAGGTTATCTTTATGGAGAGATAGGCAATGAAGCCAGTTATTTTTCCAAAAAAGAAAAACCGGAAAATATAAAAAAATATGGGAAAGAATCAGAATGTTTTTATGTTGAAGAAGATGACATAGAAGAAGCAGAATAATAAATTTTCTAAATAAACAGTGGTATGTTCAAGAAAATTTTAAGTAAACATCATTTAGGCTCTTACTCTTCCGATAAGAGTAAGAGCCTGAAAGGAGGAAATATGTTTTTATTTTTTCTTATCGTAGTTTTCTTTTTTAGAGCAGGGGTGTTGATGAGAAAAATAAAAGAGAAACTCTAAATATGGAAATTATTGGATTTCTTGGTGGAAGAACTATTTTTTATGATATTGATAATAATGTATTTTTTGCTTCGGGGAAGGGTAAATTCTGGTACTTCAAAGACTTATGGGATTTAAGAGCTTTTATTAGAAATTCAAGTAGAAAGTTTGTATTAATCAGTAACAGATTTACTTTAGAAGATTTAATCAAAAATAATCCCTTTAAGCCAGTTTAGCATATTCAGCCCACTGCGTGGCAAGCTATCAAGGTCAAGCACTTCGTGTTTACTTTGTAAAACCTTGACAGTCTAATTATGCTTTTTGGCCGGTACGGGCTTTATTCAGAGAGAGAAAGGGTGATGTTCTATGAAATTTATAGGTTATGTGCAAGGGCAGTTTACTACTCCTATTTATGAAGATGAAGGATTTTACTATATAAATACAGGATTTTGTTATACCAGTATTGGAAATATTGCCTTTGCTAATAGGCAATTTAAAAATCAGAATTTGAAGATATATAAACTTAGTTAGGAAAGGAGTTTTTTATATGGATGTTGCTAATTTGATATCGTGTATTGTTGCACTTATTACTTTAAGTCTTACGTTTTTTTTCATTCAAGATTCTTGGAAAAAAGAAAAAGCAGATAGAATTGACAGAGAGGAAAAAATTAATAATATATATAATGAAATTATGGGAAAAAATGAAAAAGAGGTGGAAAATGAGAAATAAACTAAAAAAAATAATAATAACAATAGCTTTTATTGTAGCTTGTAGTAATTTTTCCGTAGCAAATACAAATAATGCAAATTATCTTCATAATTGTATTGTTGGCAGCTGTACTTTTAATGAAAATATACAGCCTAAATGGATTGAGAATAATAAAGTTGGCATTGATTCGTTTGATTATATGAGTAGACTTGATAGTAATATACATTATTCAATATTTGGCGGTGGTGGTGGTGCTGATTCTATTTGGCAAATGAAAACCTATTACGAAATGATTACATTAAATGCCACTCAAATAAAAGTTCTTAATAATGAACTTGAGAAAATGCGAATGATGATCGAGCAGATAAAAAGATTACCGGAAGATGTAATCAGACAAGAATTAGGTCAATATACTGGCATGATAAGTGAAATGGTTGCTATTCAAAATGAATTAAAAGATTTACTTAAAGATGCCAGGGATTTTGAAACTTATACTACAGCTATTTACAATGATGTAAAAAATATGGACTATGTCGCATTGTTAGATAGATACGCAAATACAATAAATGATTTATCATATAATGCAATGCGAAGTTCAAACTATTATTCTAATAGTGTTTCAAAGAATGTAAGTAATAATGCAAAATATTTAATGCAGCAGGCAAAAACAGGAGAAAATCCTATACAGCTTTTGGAAACTTTGAATAGTTGGAATGCAAATTTATCGTATCAAATAACCGCTGTTTCTGATCTTATAAATAACAGTAATAGACTTCAAATTATTGAGTATCAGGAAAAGGCTAATAAGATTAAATTAGACAGAGAGCAACAAATGAAAATGGAAAATCTTTTAAATCAGAGGATTAATGAGATGAAAAGTAGAAGTAAGAAAAAATAAATAAGAGGTATATATTATGAACGAAAGTATGAAAAAACTTATAGAAATAATGGACTTAAATACAATACTCAATATGTACATTGACCCTATAAAAAACGGAATAACCTTTTTAACCAACGACATATTGATATTGACTACATTTATTATTATTTTTGACTTTATGTTCTATATAATTGTTAATCGTGCAGATTTAAGCAATATCGGTGCAGTGTTTAAAGGAAAATTATTAAGAAGTGTTTTATTTTTTCTTGTTATTCTTAATTTTATGAATATATTAGAGTTCTCTTTAAAGATTTTTTTTGATCTCGGTCTTGCCTTTGGTGGCGGAAGCTCATATATAAATGGGAACAGCTTTGATTTTAACCTTGTTTTTGCCGAAATTGGAGAAATGTTATTCAATGTTACAAAAATAAGTATGAGTTTTGGAGCGAATTCATGGGGGTTAGTTTATTCTCTTGGATTATTAGCAGTATTAGGATTAACAATTAGTATGATTGTAATTCTCTTTATGATGTTATTGATGTTTTATTACAGTGCAGCTATGGCATTTCTGGCATTTCCTTTAAATGCTTTGACACCTGTTGCAGACTTTGGACAAAGGACTTTAAAGGGTGTTATAGCTGCAGGCTTAAAAATAAGTATAGTAATGATAGTTTTAAAAGTTTCTATGCAGATCATTAGTAACCAGGTAGAAAAATTTTCGGAATTACAAATATCACCTGCGAATAATGATATAGGCGGAATGTTAACTTTCTTACTATTACTGGCTTTAATCAATTTTGTGTTTGTTAGTGTAGAAGCAGTGGCTAATTCAATAGTAATGCAGCAAGGAGACGGGTTAAGCTATGCAAGATTAGGCTCTCAAGTAACAAGAGGGATAACAAATGCAGTGAGTACAGGAGTAACTGTTGCAGCTATATTTGCCGGAGGAAGCGGATTCGTTAAAGCAGGAGCAGACGCAGGAATAAAAGCCGGGGGAATGGCGGCTAAAACAGCTCAGGGTGTTAAAAGTTTTTCAAATGTTATGAATAAAGGGAATAAGATTAAACAAGGTACAAATATGCTGAATAAATCTATATCTCAAGCAACAGGTGGCGAGGAAAATCTAGCTAAAACATCAAAAAATGATATGTCTAAATTAAATAAAGCAAAGAACTTATTTAAGAAAAATAAAAAATAAGTTACACACAATAAAAAAACTGTTAAAATATATAAGTGAATACTTTTATTCAACTTAAAAAATTTTAGGAGGTAACAAAATGAAAAAAATAATTTTAGTAGGAATGATGATCTTAGGAATGGCTATATTTGCTGAAAAATTGAAAACTGACGGGAAAAATAATCTTGATAAACTAAAAGGTACTTGGAGAGTAAAAGGAGCTGACGGGGCAAATACAGTTCGATATTTTAATGGGAAATGGCAATTAGGTTATGAGTGTTGGGATAGCGAAGAAGAATGTAGAAAAGAACCAAATTATGAGAAAAGTTTAGGAATGAACTTTTATGATATCAAAGAAGCTAAAAATGGTGTATTAGTAGTGTTTTTTGATAAAAATTTAAAACAGTATTTTGCATATGATATTAATAAAAAGGCATTAGTTTTTTTAGATAGTAATCTAAATATAACAGATGTATTAAATATGAAAGTAAGGTAATCTTTGAATGAAAAAAATATATTTATTTCTGTTTATCATAATTAGTTTCTTAGGTTTTTCAAATAAAGGAAACTATGATGATACAAAGTTTAGACAAGATTTAATCAATTGGGCTAATTCTAAAATAGGCCAAAGTTATAGTATGAATGATAGGTGGGGAGCAACAACATTTGATTGTTCGAGTTTTATAAGTAGAGGTTTAGGCGCAACCGGAATGACTTCAATATCTGGAAAAAAATCAGATTACGGAACTACTGCAAATGGATTATACAAAGCGAGTGGTCAAATTGTAAAAGGAACAGGTACAGCTGGATTAAAAGCAGGAGATATTGCACATTTTTCGCCTTATTCGTCAGGAACAACGGGGCATGTTGGAATAATAACAGAAGTTATAGATAGCTGTAGAGTAAGAATGACACATGCTTCAAATAGTAAGCCATATCCAAAGGGTGGGGTAAAAAGCGATATAAAAAATTTATGTACAGATAGTCATTACTTGGGAGCAACGAGTGCCTCGCAAGTATTGATAAACAACGGTTATACTCCTGTTAATGCTGACGGTACTGTTATTACTCCAGACGGCTCAGCTGTTGGAAGTGGTGCCGGTGGTGATTTAGTTGGTATGGTTGATACAGGCTATATTGTTGATTTTGACGGAATTTTGCAACAATATACTGATGTAATAAAAAACGGGCTTAATAATTTAGCTCAAACATTAATTGTTCTTTTGACATATATTGCAATGCTTGATTTTATGTACTTTTACATAACAAGTCCAAACAAAGATATAGAATATGTTACTCGTGAATTTGTTGTGAGATTATTTAAGTTTTTCTTTTTCTTACTCATTATACGGAATATAAATAATATCAATGAATTTGCCTATAAAACTTGCTTTGAAATTGCTAAAGTTTTTATAGGAGAACCTAAATATCTATTAAATGATGTTTTTAATTCATATATTGATAACTGTAAAGGGCTTCTTGTATTTTTCTCTAAGATTAGCATACTTGATATAGTAACAGGGCAATTGACTTTTAAAATAACAATGATAATAGGTTTTATAATAGTTCTGACTGTTATTTTCTGTATGATTATGGGGCAGATAGTTATAAACCTTATGAATTTTATTGTCGGGGTAAATATCAGCTGTATTTTTTTACCTTTTAGATATAGTAATTATACACAAGGATATTTTCCAGACCCTTTCGGAGTAATGATAACAAATTGTTTAAAATTAGTTGTGAATATAATACTAATATCAATATCTTTAAAAATAATAGGAACGAAGGCTATTCCTGATACAACAGTGAATGATTTTGATATAGCAGCCATAATGTGTTTCATTGTTTATTTTGGGATAACTGCAGTTGTTTTATTTAATGCAAATAAAAAAATAGGGAGTATGATTTAGAGGTAATAATATGCAAATAAAAAAAATCAAGCCAATCTTATTGATTTTATTAGTAGTAATAGTGGCTTCTAATCTTATAATAAATTTTCAGCCAAGTTTACCATTAGGGTTGTATTTGAAAATTCATGGCCGACAATATAAAAAAGGTGATATCGTTGTATTTTACCTGGATAAAAAATATGATAAATATTATAAAAATAAAAAGTCTATAAAATATCCTATGAAGCGTATAGTTGCTGATAATAAGGATATGATAACAGTTAAAAATAATCACATATATGTAAATCAGGAAGATTATGGAGAGATATTAGATTTAGGAACAGAACAACCTGTTTTTAGTATAGAAAAGGACTGTTTTTTCTTGCTGTCAAAGAAGCCACATAGCTTTGACAGCAGGTACTACGGTCAGGTTTGTAGGAAAGACTTTAAATATAAAGCAAGGTTATTGATTGAAATGTAAAAAAGGAGAAGTATGGAATCATCAGAAAGAAAAGAGAGAGCAAAGAGATTAATAGGTTATGGTCTTTTTTTTGAAATTGCTGATCTAATGAATGAAAATACAGAAACTTTAGTTGGTTATCTATTAAATCTTAATAATATCGAAGACAATCATTTAAAATATTTTCATTCTTTAGGTTTTGATGAAACACTTAGAAGAAATGAAAAAGGACTGAAAACAAAAAATAAAGTAAAATATGAAAAATCAAGGAATCATGAATTGATAAAAAAAGGAGCATTACTTGAAATAGCAGACTTTTTTATTGAAAGAGACATACTTAAATATGATAATGAAGTAGTTTTAGGCTATCTTTTGGAATATTCTAAGATGACAAGTAGAGATAAAATAAGTTTTTACAATATGGGAAAGGTATTTTTAGAAGAAAGGGAAAAAGTAAAGGAGAAGAAAAAATGATGAAAATATTATTAATGTTATTCTTTATAAGTTTTTTAGGTATTTCAGGCGAAAGAGAAATAATTAATTACATGAAAATACATAATCCTAAACTATCTGATAAAGAAGCACAATATATTTATAAAAATGTTGTCTTTTACTCAAATGAGTATGATTTTGACCCTGTTCTAATATTTTCAGTTATGAAAACAGAAAGTCATTTTAAACACAGTACTGTCTCATCAGCGGGGGCAAAAGGACTTATGCAATTAATGCCTTTTAATTTTAAAGAGTTTGGAGTTGATAACAGTATACAGGGAAATATAAAAGGCGGTGTAATGCATTTAAAACGAGATTATGACAAGACAAGGAATGTCACAAAAACTTTAGTTTGTTATAATGCAGGCTGCGGAAGATTGCAAAATGACAATTGGTTAAAAATAAGAGAGACAACAGGCTATATTACAAAAATAAATGATGTTTACCCGGAAATAAAGAAGTTATATTATTCTAATTCTAAAAACAAGAAAAAGTATGAAATACAAGAATTTGAAGACTTTGACACAGGAGAGAATACACAAGTAGTACAAAAAACAAAAGAAGAACTAAAAAGAGAAAAGTTTCTGAAAAATAAAATTCGTTATGAAAGAAAGGAACTGCAGGAGTGAAAAAAATATGTATATTTATTTTAATAATTTTTAGTGTTAATAGCTTTTCTTATGGAGAAATTTCGTTTAAAAAACAGAGGGAAAAAGAAGTTAAGGAAGCTGAGGAAAGAAAAACTCAAACTTTGGAATCTAATTCTGCAGATGAAAAAATAGTAACTAAAAATACAGCTAAAACAGGCAAAGAAAGATATTATAGAAAGGCTATTTTAGATACTGCATTCACTCAAATGGGAGTTCCTTATATTTATGGAGCGAATGGTGGCGGAGCATATGATTGTTCTAGTTTTGTTCAATATGTGTATAAAAAATCTATCAATATTACTTTGCCTAGAGTTTCTTATGAACAGGCCAGTTTTGGACAAAAAGCGTCAATTAAACAATTAAGAGCAGGTGATTTAGTTGCCTTTGATACCTTGAATAAAGGGCGAATATCACACATAGGAATTTATATAGGAAATAATCAATTTATACATGCTAGCTCTGGTTATAAAAAAGTTGTTGTTTCTGAGTTAGACGGTTATTATGCAAAAAAATTTAAGTATGGGGTAAAAATTTTATGAAATTAGAAATTGAGAAAATGGAAGTAACTAAAGAAGAATTTCTAAATGTTTTTTCTAACTTTGAAAAGGTTATATTTCAAGCAGAAGACAAAGAAAAGATAAGTAAAACTCTTATTATAAATTTTGAGGAAATGAGTATTTCAGAGGAAGAAAAGGAACAGAAATTTAAAGAAATTTTTCCAAATCATTGTATAAGTATAAAAACTGGAAAAGACTATATTATAGGGTTTTCAGAAGAAGATGAAACAATAGATGAATTGGTCGAAAACTTTAGAGATTCTTTTAAAAAAACTGATGAAGCTGCCGGAGAAGAAGAAAAGATAGAAGATATCAATGATATAGAAAAAGTGTTTGAAGAAAGGCAGCTAGGAAGTAAAATAGCAATAATTATAAAAAATGAAGAATTAGTAACTAAAATAAAAGAACATTGCGAAAATATTAATCAGTATACATATATTTTAAAAAACAATATAAATTTCATGACTTTCTATTACATAAAAATAATTCAAAATAAGTCTATGAACTATGATAATTATGAAAAGATTTATGAATGGTATAAAAATTTATCTGAAACTAAAATAAAAGTTAAAGAATATAACATAAATTATTCTGTGATATCAGAAAACTCTTTTTTAAATCAAAAGTCAGAATATGCAAAATTAGAAAGTCTTCTGGACAGTTTATTTAAATTTTTTTCAAGAAATAAATATCTGTATGAAGAATTTAAGAAAAAGGAAAAGGAATTCAATTATGGGTTGTTGAATCCAATAAAAGAAGATAAAATTTTTGATTTTTTAGAAAGGAAAAAGTAATGGAAAAAGTAATTGTGATTATTAGTTTAATAATATTACTGCTATTAGGGATTAAACATATAATAGACCAATATAAGTATAATCCTAATATTTCAAGAGTATTAGGGATATTTACTGTAGGGTATTCAGTACTAGGGTACTTATTAATGAAAAGATATGACAATTTAAGTTTAAATACGAAATTAAATCTGTTATCGGTAATAATTGTCTTCTTGTGTTTATATTTTCTATTTATAGGATCAGGAAAAAAAGAGGACGGGGAAAATATAAATGAAATAATAGATAACAAAACATCTAATAAAGAATTATTTTGGGCGGTAGTCAACTATAGCTCAAAAAATCAATCTCAAATATTGGAAAATAAAGGTTTTATAATCTGCTTACTATTAGGAGTAGTGCTAGAAATAATAAAGTATTTTATAAAATAAAGCCCCAATGTAAAATTACAAAGGGGCAAAATCGATTTAAATAAAAAACTATGTTAATTATATCAAAAATATTATAAATTGCAAAGAGTTTAGAAAATTAATCTTTCGCAAGCTTGCGAAAGTATAAAGAAAGAATAATATAGACTGTTCTGTACTAAACTCGTACAGCCAATCGAAAAATATTTTAAGTAAAATTTTTTCCGATTAAATTAAATAAGGAGAAAATATGGACGACTTACAAAAAAATTATAGAAGGAAATTTTTTTCAAGTATACCAAAAGAATTAGCAATTCACAAGAAAGTTATAAGAAATTTAGAAAAAAAGTTTTTTGTTTCTTATGCTAGTAACGGAATATCTGTTTATGTACTTGAATTAAATGAAAATGAGATAGAATGGACTAAAAACTCAAAGTTTATGGAAGAAAACAATTTGTTGAAAGAACTTGAAAATAAAAATATCATGATTGTGAGTATATGGAATAGGACAATACTCTGTAAAACATATAAGTATTTCTATTTAAAGTTTAAAAATGGGAGTATAGATACTGAATATTCACGAGGACAAGAATTTATAGAATTTATTGACCTTTATAATATTAAATTTTGTGAAAGAAAATATGCACCTTATCCGTTACAATTAAAATCAATATATAAAATGTATCCGAGTTTAAGAGAATATGTAAAGGAGTATCTCAAGGCTTTATCAGAAACAAATATTTTTATAAAGGACTTGGTAAAAGATTTAGAAAAGAATAGTCATTCTTTAATGGCACCAATAGATTTTTCATTATTGGAAATAGCTAAAAATAAAAAACACTTATTAGAAATAAAAACAAAAACTAAATTAACACCTATATATAATCGAATATCATTGAATCATGCTTATTCAGTTATTAAAGCAAAAAAATATATAAATGAAAATGAACTAAATAAATTACTTGTTTTAGATAGTGATATTTATAGCACTTCTATCATTTATGAAAAACTTAGAATAGCTGAATTTTTTTCAAAATATTTTTCTAATAGATTTAATATAGTAAATAGTGGTCATTTTTCTAATATTATGTATGATTTTATTGATTTTCACAAAAAATTAAAAATTAAAATAAATTTGAATATAAAATCATATAATCGATTTCTTGATATTCATGATGATCTTGCAAAAAAAATGATATCGAAAACAAATAAAATTGTAATCAAAAAGAATAATCCATTTTTACAATTGAAATTACCTCATGAATTTGAACTGATTGATAATATTGAAAGATTATATGATGAAGGAGTAGTCAATAAAAATTGTGTTTTTACATATCTTGATAAAATAAATAAAGAAAAATGTGTTATTTATTCAACTATGTGGAGAAAGAAAAAATATACCATAGAATTTGCAATTTCCCAAAAAAAATTTATATTACAACAAATAAGCGGGTTTAGAAATTCGCCTGCTCCAAAAACATTGAAAAATAAAATAAATAAATTACTGGAAAATCAAAAAGTCAAATCCGCATAAGATAAGGAGAAAATATGAAATTAATTATAGCAGAAAAATATAATGTTGCAACAGCAATTGCTACTGCAATAGACGGAGTTCAAGAATCTAAAGACGGGTATGTAAAAAAAGGAGATTATTATATAACATGGGCTTCGGGGCATTTACTAGGATTAAAAGAACCGGAAGATTATGACCCCAAATTTAAAAAATGGAATATCCAAGACTTACCTTTCAATTTTCCTAACTGGGAATTGAAGCCTATAAATGCAAGTTCTAAGAAACAATTGAATATTATAAAAGATCTTCTGAAAGAATGTTCCAGTGTTATTCATGCATGTGATCCTGATGATGAAGGTCAACTGATTGGTACTGAAATCTTATTATATATCAATTGTAAACTACCTGTAGAAAGAATGCTGATAAATGACAACAATACTGAATATATAAGAAAGTTATTTACTAAATTAGAAGATAACAGAAAATATGAAAGTTTAGGGATAAGTGCGGCGGCACGAAGAATAGCAGACGCAATTATCGGGATAAACTTATCAAGATTTTACAGTTGTAAATCTTCAAAAACTCTGCACGTAGGGAGAGTTAAAGCCCCTACGCTTGGTTTAGTAGTTAATAGAGATTATGCAATAGAAAACCATATAAAACAGTTACATTATATTCTTATGATAATAGCAAATAATAACGATAAAGATAATAATATTACTTTTACTTTTCAAAAAAATAAGAATACACCTGTTAATGAAGATAAACTCATAATAGATTTAGATTATATTGAAAATATACAAGCTGAAATCGCAAATATTAAAGACTATAAAGTTAATGTTACATCAAAAATATTAACTAGAAATCCGCCTTTAGTTTTCAATATTGATAAACTACAGGCTTATTGTAATAATAAATTTTCTTATACCGCCCAGGAAGTATTAGAAATAACACAAATATTGCAGGCAACATATAAAATAATTACATATAACAGATCAGATAGTCAGTATTTAAATGAGGAACATTTTAAAGAAGCACCACAATTAATAGAAATTATCAAAGAAAATTTAGGGTTATCACTTGATAATATTGATACTAATAGAAAATCAAAGGTTTTCGATAGTTCAAAAGTGACTGCACACCATGGAATAATACCAACACACACGAAATTTGATCTGTCAAAATTAAATGAAAAAGAAAGAAACATTTATCAGGTTATAGCTGAATTTTATTTAGTACAATTTATGCCGCCAGAAAAATTGAAAGAAACGACAGGTATTTTCATGGTAAAAGATCATGAATTTAAAACTACAGGTAGAGTTGTCCAAGATTTTGGATATAAAAAATTTCTCAATAGCTTAGATGAAGAAAAAGAAAATGAAGAAATAAGCAATATTTCTAAATTTGAAGACGGAATTTATGATTTTGTAAATTTTGCTACACCAATAGATAAAAGAGAAACAAAACCTCCAAAACCATATACCGAAGCTACACTGATAGGAGATATGACAAGTATTGCTAAGTATGTCAAAAAGCCTGAACTTAAAGAAACTCTTTTGAGAAAGGATAAAGACAAAGAAGGAGCAAAAGGAAGTATAGGAACACCTGCAACAAGGGCAAGTACAGTTGAAGATTTAATAAAAGAAGGATATTTAGAAAGAAAAGGAAAACAGATAAGAGCAACAGAAAAAGGCAAGAATTTTTATAATAATGTTTTACCTGATGAAATAAAAACTGCGGATTTAACGGCTTTATGGTGGTTAATTCAGGAAGAAATAATTGCAGGAACAAAAACAATTACAGATTTGACAGATAGTGTATATCAATCAGTTGTACACGCTATGGAAATAAATAAAGATATAAAAATAAGACATAAAGATGACATAATCTGCCCTAAATGTAATGACGGATTTTTAAAAAATATAAAAACATCTAAACATAATTTTTGGGCTTGTTCAGAAGAGAAATGTAACTCTACTTTCAATGACAATAAAGGAAAACCTGACTTTACTGAAAAGAAGCCTGCTGAAAAATCAGAAATACCTTGTCCTAAAGACGGCGGTATTTTATATAAAAATTCAGGGGAGTATGGCGATTATTGGAGATGTGGAACTTGTAAAGTAACTTACAAAGATAGAAATGGAACACCAGATTTATCGCCTAAAAAGGAATTGAAAAAATCCGGGTATAAATGCGATTGTGGAGCAGAACTTATTGAGAGACCAGGGAAAAAAGACCCAAAAAAAGTATGGTATGGCTGTTCAGACTATCCAAAATGCAAAAATATATATTTTCCGCAAAATGATGGCAGCTTAAAAAAGGCAGGGAACAAATAATATGACATGGACTAAGAAGATTTTATATTTTCTTAGTCCTATAAAATGACTTTTATATAAAATAAGATTAAATAAAAAAATACTGCAGGAGAAAAAATTCTTGTTCCTGGATGCAGCTGGCCAACATGGTCAAGATACTATAAATATTGACCTAATGTTTTTGATTTAATTTTCAAAGAATTCATTAAATCAAAATCTGATAGCATTTTTTATTTAAAATTAAATTAATGACATCAGATGTAATAAGAGAAAGAACTAACAAAATAAAATTTATAGAGGGGTGTTATTTGTGAAAATAAAATTTACTAAATCGAAACAATTTGTAAATGAGCTGTTAGATTTTAAAGAGAAAAAAACAGATATTTATAAATCAATCCAAATAGTACTTGAAATAGATATAACAAAGTATGGTACATCTTATGACTGCCAAATGATAGCGGAAATATGCAGAAATAAAAACAAAGAACTACTTTATGTAGTATATACTGTAAAAAAAATTAGTGAAAGCACAATAAATATATGCCTTGAGAGGTTTGGAAATAAGCGAGAGTATAAAAATAGTTTTGAAATAAAACAAAAGAAATTATGAAAGATAAAAAAGTAATAACAGTTAATACCTTTACTACAATTAAATATCTTCATAGTGAGACAACGAGCCTTGCCGAAACTAGCAGACATACAGGCGGTTGAAAAAATAAATAAGTCGGCGGAATCCTACCGTAAGTGGCAGATAAACAATGTAATCAGAGGGGGTTGTGGCTAGCAACGTAAAAAAAATAAGTGGTTACTAAACTCTATTTATAGGGTTTAAGGTTCTTTGTTGCCTGCGGTTAGATAGATAATTTACACTGCGGGGGAGGGCTTAAACGAAACTGAAAAGTGATTCTGTGGGCAAAGAAGCAGAAAAAAGTTTAAGACTTGCGACCGATTCCCCGAAATGACGGGAAAACGTCAAAAAATTCTTCTGTTAAACGCAGGAGGATAACTAGGCTTCCCTCAAACCCCTCATTCAAAGAAAATGACAAATTTTGACAGGATTGTCAATAAAAAAGATGCAAAAATTTCATTCATAGAATGATTTTCGTATAAAATTAGATTAAAATAAAAATCTCGTTACCAGGGAATTTTTTTACACTGCAGCTGAAAGTATAAAAATCATGTAAATACTATAAAATAAGAAATTTCTTTGAATTTTATATATTTTTTGAAATCAGAAGTATAAATATAAAAAGATTTTTTTGTTTAAAATATAATTAATAGATATAAGGTGAGACATGTACAATGAAAATAAAAAGTCACTTGAGACAGCTTCCAGGATATTTTTTTATTGTTAAATAATGCCTGTTATGGTAAAATATAACAAAATAAAAAATATCTTAGCTGCTAACTAAGATATCTCGTTTAAAAAATTGTTTGGTCTCAATTTTTTATTATAAATATATTTTATATTTAATTGTATAGAATAATTATATATCAAAAGTGGATAATAGTCAAGCCTAAAAATGGGCTTTAAAAATATATATTATTTATTCATTTTTCTTCGGGATATCCAATTGTCAGCTGTCAAATTGGATTTTTTTATTTTATTAAGTGTTTACTGAATAGGAGGAAAAATGAGAGATATAGAATACTTCAAAGAGACATTATATAAAACTAGTAAAGGCTATGTATCTTTGGCTTTTGCAGATGAAGAAACATGGAAAGAATACATATACAGAGTTAAAGAAATATCAACACAAATGACTTTATTTGAAAATAACCAAAATATAAACATCTATAGTAGTGTAAATACATTTTATCAGCCAAAAAGAAACTTTGAAAATTTGTATAATTTAAATGCATTGTTTTGTGATATTGATTGTGTTAATCACGATATATCAATCAAACAGGCCTTTAAAGAACTTATAAGCCTGTGGAATGACGGGATTATACCAGAGCCTAGTTTAGTTGTGAATTCTGGACGTGGTCTACATGTATACTGGCATTTACAAAATTGTTTTGCAAGCACTAAAAAAGAGATTTCTTTTATGCCAACTTATCAAGCTTTGCTTGATAGGTTTTCACAAAAACTAGCTTTTCTAGGGGCAGATTTTAAGTCTGCTGAACCTTCTAGAGTATTGGGTATACCAAGTACCTATAATTTAAAATCAGGTACACAGCGGAAGATTATACACCCTAATTTAAATCTTATAGAACAGGGTATTTTACATGATAAAAAAATAAGATATAAAATTATAGAACTAGCTGATCTGTATTTACAAAAGAAAGAATATAGAGAAAAGAAAGTAACGCATGAAAAAAGAATTACTAAATTTAATGAATTGACTTTATCTCATGCAAGAATGGGAGATTATAAAACACTAATAGGGCTTAGAAATAATGTGAAAATTAATGACGGTTACAGGAATCAGTTATTATATAATTATGGATTAGAGAGTATTGATTATAATAAAACAAAAGATAATGTATTAACCAGTCTTATTGAAATTAATTCTTTATTTCGGAAACCTCTTTTAGAGAAAGAAGTTTTAGGAGTTGCAAAAAGCCTTGTAAAGTCGAAATTTAAGAAGATAAAGAATATAACTATCATTGAACAACTTGAAATTTCTACTTTTGAACAAGAGAGTATGAGAACTCTTATAGAAAAAGAAATTAAGTATGCCCGTAATGTGGCTTATAAAAAATCGGTTAGAAGAAATGAAAATGGTCTTACTAAAAGAGAGCAAAGCAAGGAAGATAACACTTATTTGATTTTGGATAGTTATTATATACAAAACTTAACTAGAAAAAAGATAGCAGAAAATTTAAGAATTTCATTATCAAACGTAAAAAAATATTTAGATTCTGAAATTTCTATTGAAGATAAGATTATATTTTTATTGAATAAGAAAGTAAAAATTAGAGACATAAAAGAGAAATTATCAATCTCAAATAAGAAAATATATGCAGTAAAAAATAAAATAGGAGAACAAGGTGAAATAGATAAAAGCTATTAAAATCAGTACTTTTAAAACTAAAAAGAAGAGAAAAGGACACTGAAATGTCTTCTGGGAAATTGAAGACAGAAAATAGTAAAAATAATAAAAGGAGAACAAAAAAAGATAAGTTTAAGCCAATGAAATTAGTACCTTTATAGCGTTTTAGAAGAAAAAAAGGCTACTCAAACGTCTTCTTGAACAAGTATTAATAGCCCGTTATTATCCGGGGTTTTCTCCTGCAGCTTTAAACTTTTAAAATTTATCCGGGGTTTTCTCCTGCAGCTTTAAACTTTTAAAATTTATCCGGGGTTTTCTCCTGCAGCTTTAAACTTTTAAAATTTATCCGGGGTTTTCTCCTAAAAGGGGTAGTTCCCTCATCAGAGCGACCAGGGGCAAACTAAAATAAATACGTCAATAGCCATAGTGCTTTGAACGTATTTATTTGTATTCTATCCTCTATAAGGGCTTCCGCCAACAAAACGCGGAAATCCCCCGTTAAGAGGGGTCGCTGTGTTTTTTACAAGAAAACGGGTCAAAATTCTCTGAAAACATTAAAAAAAGAGGTTTTTTTAGGAGTATCTCCATAATTTATGTCCTTTTTCCCCAATTGTTAATTTTATCGATTAAAATTAAGGATTCAGGGATTTTATTGGAACAATGAAACGGATTTATACGGTTGAAATGAAGAAGAATATTATAGGTCAAGCTCCGTTTTTTTCCCGAAAACCCCACATTGGAAATAAAATTATTCGATTATTCGGAGTAGTACCAGCATTGGTGACACCAGGTGCAAACTGAAAAAAATATACTAGTATTTACAATGCTTTTAGCGTAGTCTTATATTTTTGTAAAGTTACAATTATATAAATATTTCAACAATATGTTACATCGTTTTGTCTTTTTAAATTAAGGATACCGCCAACAAAAGTAAAATTTTGTACGCTAAGGAATAAATATTCTAAAAATAACTGATTTTGCTTATTAAACTGATGAACTAAGACCGTTAAATATTAAAAAAAACTCTTAGCGTGGGGGAAAATATGGATTTTCACATATTTTTGTTCTTAACGGGGGTTTTGTCGGTAATGGGGGCGTGACCCTTTATTTTATTGTGAAAATTTCTACTTTGGTGACTTTTTTCGAGAAAAACGGAGCTACTCTTTTCAGAGAATATTATTAATTCATTTTTTCTTGTTGTATATGAATTGAGTTTTTTATATTTAGATTTTTATTTATTAAGAAAATTAAATTTTTGTTGAGTGTTTTTATAGAAATTTCTCTTTGGTTTAAAAATGTATCATTTTTTTTGTTTTTTAACGTCCAAATTTCGATTTTAAGAGCATTTTTACATGAAAGATGATTAGTAAGTAGTCTATCGAAGAAAATGCCTTTAAATAGGTGAAAAATCATTTATAAGATATTTAGGTTATTTTAGTTTTCTGATGATATTTCTTCAGGAGAAAGCAGAGGTATTTTTGATTGTAAAATATAAAAATAATCTGATCACAAAATTTACACTGTAAATTTATTGCACTGAAACATATGGGGCAATGCAAGCAGAAAAAACAATTTATTAATTCCAGGTAGGAATAAGAGAAGCTAAACCGCTTCTCTTTTTTTCTTAATCTTTTTTCTTTTTTTTCAACTCAAATTATAGCATACTGCGAATTTCCTGCGGAAATCGAGTTTTCAAGGTCAAGCACTGCGTGTTTGCTACGCAAAACCTTGAAAATCTTGTATGCAAAAATTCGTTTATGAAAAAAAAACAAAAAAAAATTGTTGGAGGAACTCTGAACAATTGTATGCATTCAATGGCTTCTATTGTTTATTCGCTTAAATGTGAAAGGTTTGTGAGTGTCCTTAGAGATTTAGTTTTGTTTTTAAAAATTATATATTAGGAGTGATTAAGATGAAAATAGCTGAAATTAAATACTTTGATAACTTTGACATGAAAGAACATACTAACATTATTGATTTAAAAAAGGTTCTTTATTTACATTATGATATTGAAAAAAATTATTTCTTGGCTGAAAGTACATTCACAATATTACAAGATAATGAGCCTGTGCTAATTGAAAATGTTTATCCGGAACACGAACAAGTACATCATAGAATGTACAAAGCAGGATTAAGCATTTTTGACATAGTTACTGACATGCTTAATAGCACTTACAGAAGTAATAATCCTAAGTTAAAAAGGGAAAATATTTCAGTTCAATATTTTAACACAGATATGTTTTTTCATACATCTAATGACTGGAAAGAATAGCTGTTTTTATAAACAGTTATTCTAAAAAATATATTATAAGGAGTGTTATATTTATGTTGCAGGAATTTAAAAAAATTGAAAATTTTTATCCTACACCTGATTTTTTGATTGATAAAATGATTGAAAAGGTTAATTTTAGTAAAGTTAAATATATTCTTGAGCCGTCTGCAGGAAAAGGGGATATTATAAAGAAACTAATTAAAAAAACTTATCACCGGATTGAAGTAAATGCGATTGAAATTAATTCTGAATTACAAGCCGTTTTAAGAGGTGAGGGATATCAAGTTATAGATACAGATTTTCTTTCACATATGGGGGGCGAAATGTATGATTTAATAATCGCAAATCCACCTTTTATTGAGGGAGAACATCATTTATTAAAGGCTATTGATTTAATGTATAATGGACAGATCGTATTTTTACTAAATGCAGAAACCCTTAAAAATCCTTATACCAAATACAGACAACTATTAAAATCAAAACTTGAAAAATTAAATGCTGATATTGAATATTTTGAAAATACTTTCATAGATTCTGAAAGAAAAACAGAAGTTGAAATTGCTCTTATATATATTAATATTGAGCGTGAAATCGGAGACGAATTATTTAAGGATATGAAAGAAAAGGAAGATATTATTGATAATTTAAAAGGCGAATTTGAGATTGCAAGAAAAGATGACATACATAATATTGTTCAGGAATATAACAGAACAATTGAAAAAGGAATTGAGACTCTAAGAATATATTATCAAAATTCACCTTTATTATATAAATTTATTCGTTTAAATCACTCTAAGTCTACTTATTCTCGTTATAAATGGCAGGAAATAAAAGAAGAATACCAAGAACAGGTTTATGAGTTTTATCAATCGGTGAGAAAATATTTTTGGGAAAAAGCACTTAATATTCCTGAAATTAAAAAAAATCTTACTTCTGAAAAGGTAAATGAATTCAGGGATAAATTAAATGATTATGCTTATATGGAATTTTCAGAATCAAATATTAGGCAGTTTATACTAAATATCAAGGCAAATTATTTAACAACAATAAAAGAATCAATTATTGCTTTGTTTGATAAAATTACAAGAGAATATTCATGGTCGCCTGAAACAGAGCAAAACAGACTATATTTTACATCATGGAAAAGTAATAATGCATACAAAGTAAATAAAAAATTTATACTTCCCTTTTATTCTGATACTTTCTGTTCAACAGATTGGAGTACACAGAAAAGGTACTGGAAATTGAGTTATTTGCCTGATTTAGATGATATAGACAAAGTTATTAATTATTTTGACGGTTTAAATTCCTCATATTTACCGATCAGAGAAGCAATCGAAGAAGCCTTTTATTTTCAGCAAAATCGGAAAATAAAATCTACATATTTTGAAATCAGTGTTTTTAAAAAAGGGACATTGCATTTAACAATATTAGATGAGGGAATTTTAAGAAGATTCAATATAGAAGCCTGCAAAGATAAAAACTGGTTACCTCATAATTATTCAACTAAAGAATATAAAGACTTATCAGATGAAGAAAGAGAAATAGTTGAATCTTTTGAGGGAAAGGATAGTTATATAAAGAACTTTCATAATAACGGATTGGCTACAAAAGAAGATGAACAGCTTTTATTGTTTGGATAATTTAGGGAAAGAGTGTGTAATTACATTCTTACACACTCTTAATAATAAACTTTCGCAAGGTTGCGAAAGATAGAATATTAATTATTTTCGCAAGTTATATTATTTTGAAAAAACATATAAAATATTAAAATATATATTGACAAAATACATGTATTATAGTATAATGTTGTTAAGATAATTGATCTTTCGCAAGCTTGCGAAAGTATAAAAGTGGGTGATAAAAATTTATTGTAAAATACAGGGATTAAGGGGTATAATAACATTAAATATAATGTTATTTGGAGGAAGCATGGCTGATTTTAAAAAAATAAAAAGAACAATAATAGAAAAAAAGTTAGGTTACAGAAAACCTAAAATTGATGAAAATTCAAGTAAGGGCGAGCAATTTACTTTAACTCTTCCAATTGAAATTATAAGGGACATGGACATAACAGAAATTGAAAGAGGGGTTGTACTTATATACAATCCAATTTCTAAAGAAATAAAAATAAAAAAGAAAATAGAGGAGGAAATATGAAAACAGAAATAATATCTTTAGTAAATCCTAAAGGGGGAGCAGGAAAAACAGTTTCGGCCGTTAATATAGCCTATGCACTTGTGAATAAAGGTTATAAAACTTTATTGATAGACAGTGACCCGAGAAGTGCTATTCAGGTTTATCTGAATATTGAAAATGATAAAACATTATATAACTTATTAGAAAATAAGTACATAGATTATACGACTAAAATAAATGTAAAAGATTATGCTGTAAATAAAAATGGATTAGATGTAATAATTGCTGATGATCAACTCAATGAGATTGAAAAAGTATATAAAGGAGATATTGAAAGTGAATTAACTTGTTTTGCAGATTTAGATTTTCAAGATTATGACTTTGTGGTTTTTGACACAGAAGGAACTATAAATAACATGACAAGAGCTATTTTAAGAGTTACTAATTATATACTTACACCTACTCAACCAAGTAATATTGATATAAACGGAATTCGTGATTTATTAGAAGTAGTTGAGACTGCGAAAAGAAAAAATCCAAGTATTGAAGTAAAAAAAATATTTTTGGTAAGAGCAAAGCAGCAAACTAATGCATATAAAAGTTTTTCGGAACAATTAAAAGAAATATTTGATGAAAACCAATTTTCAGAAACTTCTATAAGAGAAGCTCAAGACGTTGTTAATGCTATGTCAGAGGGATTAGATATTTTTTCTTACAAAAAATCAGCAGGAGTAGCAATTGATTATAAAAACTTAGTTGATGAGTTTTTAGAAGAAATAGGCACACCTGAAATTATAAAATAGTTGAAAAGGAGAATGAGAAAATGGCAGTAAAAGATATATTGGCTAGAAAAAGTGTTAACAAAACTGAAATAGTGGAATATCAAAGTTCATTTGATTTTGAAGAGTTTGAAATTACTGATAAGAAAACAATAGCAGAATTGTATAATAAAGAGGAAAAAGTATTACAGAATATTAATAAAATACAAAGAGCAACATTTGAATTTTTTCAGGCTTTATATGAAGCTCAAAATTTATTATCTAAAGCTAAAACTGGGGCATTTGTGGCATGGTTTGAAAATTTAGGATTAAAAAAAGACAGTGTTTACAGAGCTATTGATAAATATAAATTATATTTAGATACCAATAATGACAAAGTTTTTGAATTATCACATAGTGTAGTCAAAGGCCTAAGAAAAGAGATAGAACATAGAGGAGAATTAGAAAATTTAAATGATGAATTTATATCTGAAATAGTAGAAGTTGTGGAAGCTGAAAAGCCGGTTGAAAAATTGAAAGAAATAATAGATAAAGAAACCGATCAGGAGATAGATATTGATAAGGAAATTTCTAAAATAGATAAGCAAGTGCAGAAATACTATGAAAAAATAACGGAATTAGAAAATAAAAAAGAGGAACTTATCAAAAAAAGATAAACTTTCGCAACCTTGCGAAAGTTTAAATAAAAATGGAGAAATGCAATTAAAAAAGATGTTGCTTATAGTATCAATAAAATATTACAAGTTATTTTCTATTACAGAATCAATCAAATACCTTTATTTTTAAATATAAAAAAATTGAAAGGAGTGTCTTTATGAGTAATTTTAAAATAATAGATAAAAGAAATAATGATTTAATTCAGAAAATAAATTATAAAGAAAATAAAGGTAGTTTAAGAGGTACTTTATTTACAAGTTCTTACTTATTTTTTTTCTTTATATATGCAACTATTGATATATTAAATATGAATAGTGATAAAGAGTTTATCACATTTTTATTTTTCGTGATTATAAATTCTGCCTTATTGTCCTTATTAACTATATTCTTTGTTGTTTTAATTCCTTTTGCTTTATTTTATTTAGGGAGCTATTTAAAATGATTTAGAAGAATAATTAAAGTGAAAGGACAGTATCTAAATATGTTTAAGTCAAGTAGAATTTCTGACAGATTTATTAGAGTAAAAATAAGAGCGTCTTAATTAATTAAGACACTCAAAACCATATTTTTTTGAAAGTGATAAATCACTTCTCAGCAATTTGATTATATCACTTTCTAATATTTTTTTCTATACTTAGGAGGTTTATATGTTAAATAAAATAACTGCAGAACAATTTATTGAGAAATTGGAATTTTCAGGTATTCATAAAAGTGATGATATAAACTATTTGGCCTTTTTTTCAGATGAATATGATGAGAATGAGGATTGTATATATTCATTACTGATCTATTATAATGATAAAGGTGAATTTATGGATTTTCATGTTGCAGCCGGAGAAAAACCCGAAATTATTTTAGACAGTAATGTTGTCACAAGCTTTCAGTTAATGAACGGAATTTATGAAATAATAAAAGAGTTCTCTATGGAGAAATTATATAAAAAAGTGAAAAGTACCAAAAAATTAGGGGTATTATATGAATAAAAACAAAATCTTAGACAAAATAAAAAAAATGAAAGCAATAATAAATGATCGGGCAGCTCCGGAGGGAGAAAAGGAAGTCGCAAGGGCGGCAATAGACAGAATTTTAAATAAATATCCTGATATAGATTATATAGATAAAACTGATGAGGAAGAAATTATTAATTATGTAAAAACCAAAGATCAGTATGAACGTGATATACTGATTATGATATGTTTTAGCTATGGAGTAGACAGTTATACTGAAAAATATAAAAGTAAATTAACTATAAAAATTTATTCTACACAAACTTTATTTGATCTTATATTAGAAGAATTTGAATATCATAGAAGTATTATTCAAATGCAATTAAAGACTTTAACAGCAGCTTATGCACATCAGTTTATTTATAGACCGACAGGTGAGGGAAGAGAAGCAACAAAAGAAGAAAATCAGGCTTATTCTAATGCTGCAAGTTTTTTTAGAACGCAAAATTTTTATAATAAGCTTAGAATTGAGGAGTGATTTTATGAACATTAATACATTAAAAGAATTTGTTTTTATTGTAGTTTTTTCAATAGATGTTTTTTTCAATGTCTATTTCTTATATAAGTTTAAAAAACTTCCAGTAAAAAAAATATCGGATTATTTCTTTTTTGCTTCATACTGTTTAGTTAATATAATAAAAGCTATCATAATATATAACATATTAAAATTGAAATTTGATCCTATAGGATTTATTTATAATCCTAAAATGGTTTATGTTGGTTTTGAATATCATGAATTATTTAATATATTCAAAGCAAATTTACTTAATAATTATCTTCGAGTTGCAGCTTTTATGTGGGTTTATTTCCTAATTTACTACTATTTGATTCATTATAAAAAAGTTACAGAGATTGAGAATTAAACTTTCGCAAGCTTGCGAAAGTTTAAATTGAAAAAATATAGGAGGTATTTTATGGCTACGACAAAAGATGAATTTGAATTTAATTATAAAAAAGAGAAAAAGAGAGGTTTTTCAGATGAACAGATAGAAATCATTTTAAAAGTTGCTTTTTTTTCATTGTTGGTTATTGGTTTAATAGGGATAGGTATTTTCTTTCCTATTTATATTACTCCTTACTGTGCAATTATAGGATTTCCAATTATAGTCTATATTTTTTTACAGATTTTAAGCTTGGGTACTAAGAGTGCTGTTTTATCTGCTCTATCAATTATCTTAGTTATTTTGTCTATTTTTGCCGTTTCACGTATAGCTAATATGATATTTATGTATCATAACCTTAGAAAAGGCGGTAAAGAGTTTATTCAAAAGATTGAGAGTTCTGGTAATGATAGTTTATTAATTACCTCAAAAGATAGTAATAATAAAAAGAAAAGGTTTATTATTGATAATAGCGAATACATTATTAATCCTTTATCTGAGAACAAGGAATACTTTATAAAAAAAGACGGAAAATATTTTTTATATGTTAATAAGCAGATTTCTAATAAGATTAAGAATATTAAAATTGAACAGCAAGAGAGTATAAAACAAGAAGAAATTAAGCAGACTAGTAGTGAAAATGAAGATCAGGGAGTGTATTTATATTTTCTCATTGGTATTATTCTTCTTTTATTTATTCTTTTTGGTTCTATAAAATTGTAAATAATTAATCTTTCGCAAACTTGCGAAAGTTTAATTTTAAAAAAATTTGGGAGGTGTTTTTTTGAAGAAAACTATAAAAAATATGTCAATAAACTTAATTAATGAAGATATTTATTTAACGATGAACTTGATTAATGAACTCAAAAATCATGGTAAAAAAAATAGATATTTAGAAAAATATTTAAAGTATTTAATTAAAGAAAAAAATGAAAGAATAAAATTTAATAAGTAAATGTGGGTGAATAAAATGTTTAAGAAAAAAAAGAAAAAATTTGATGATGAATATATACCTTTGGAGCAAATTGCGACACGTAAAGATGATTTTTATATAAGAAAGGAAATATGATATGGGTGGTTTTTTAATAATTTTAGGCATGGCTACTATAATGTCATTCCCTGTAAATGCTATTATTGAAGATATTTCAAATGTTAATGAAAAAGAATATGATTTAAAAGTTACTTATAAATCTATTGTTATTAGTTTAGGTATTCTATGCATTTTGCTACTGTATAAGTTTTATATTAAAGTTCCTGATATCTCTATAAAATATATAAATAAAGTATTTACTGATCTACTTGTAGATATTGAAAATATAATGATTTTTTGTGTAACTATTGTATTAGTTATTCAAGTAATAATCAAAATTCAAAATAATCTATCTAAAGATAAAAAACGAATTAGATCATAAAATCCTGCGGATTTATTGCACTGAAACATATGGGGCAATGCAAGCAGAAAAAACAATTTATTAATTCCAGGTAGGAATAAGAGAAGCTAAACCGCTTCTCTTTTTTTCTTAATCTTTTTTCTTTTTTTTCAACTCAAATTATAGCATACTGCGAATTTCCTGCGGAAATCGAGTTTTCAAGGTCAAGCACTGCGTGTTTGCTACGCAAAACCTTGAAAATCTTGTATGCAAAAATTCGTTTATGAAAAAAAAACAAAAAAAATTGTTGGAGGAACTTTGTACAATTGTATGCATTCAATGGCTTCTATTGATAATACGGGCTAATGTGCAAGGTTCGTGAGTGTCCTTAGAGATTTAGTTTTGTTTTTAAAAATTTATATATAGGAGTGATGACAATGGAAAATAAATTAAGAAAAATGGGGAAAGATGAAATAGTGGAGTATTTAAAAGAATTAAAGTTTGTTGAATTTGTTGAATCTAAAAAAGATAATGTACGAATAGAAAATTATGTGGCTTTAGGGCTCGCAAAAGTCCTTATAGAACGAGTTGTAAATGAAAGAGATATTGAAAAAGTTTATAAAGAATTTGTAGAGGAATCTGAAGAACTGGAAATGTATTTTTAGTCTTGCAAGGAAATAAAAAAATAAAAGGAGTGAAATTATATGAAAAGTCTTGTAAAAAATTTTTTTAAGAAAGATACTAAAAAACAGGAGGAATCATTAATTGAGGAACCTCAAAT
This sequence comes from Leptotrichiaceae bacterium, assembly GCA_018060185.1. Taxonomy (GTDB): domain Bacteria; phylum Fusobacteriota; class Fusobacteriia; order Fusobacteriales; family Leptotrichiaceae; genus JAGOWQ01. Next base: position 45,093 of record JAGOWQ010000010.1, read on the forward strand.
AAATATATTAGATAGTCTAAAGGAAGATTTAGACAAATTAAGTGAATTAGAAAAAATGCAGATAATAATGTATTTAGATATTTCATTGAAAGAATATGAAATTGCCAGACTTGAAAATAAACTGATGTATGCTGATGATATAGAAAGAGTAAAAATAAGAAGGAAGTTGAATAATTTATTAGATAGAGATAACCTCGAAGACTATGAACATTAGAGAATATTAGCGATAGAGTGTGTAATAATAGAACTTACACACTCTTAAAATAAACTTTCGCAAGCTTGCGAAAGAATAAAAAAATATAAATGGAGTGATGAAATGGAAATGGATAAAATAGAGATCAAAAGAATGGATAAAGACTATATATCAGAATTATTGGGGGAATTTCAGCACTGTGCTTTTACTTATATTGAAGATGAAAATGATGAATACAATATAGAAGCTTTTATATCTTTCGGATTGGCTAAAAAAGTAATGAAAAAAATTGATGAAAAATTGTTGAATGAAGTGTATGAGGAATTAGAAAAAGAAGTAAAAGAGATAAGAACTAAAAAAGAAAGTTTTAATTAAAAAACTTTCTAAGAGTGTTATTCTACACCCATGCAAAAGTATTTTAACACTCTTACGACTAAAAATCAATTAAAAGGAGCCTAAGAATGGAAAACAGAAATCAATTTATAAAAGATTTTAATAATTATATAGATAAATTCTTGAATTTAAATGGTAAGGATTGGAAAGAAGTATTGAAGGAAAACGTATTAAAGCCAGATAGCAATAACTGTGAATGGTTTGCAGAATTATATTTATTACAGAATAAATATGGTTATGATTTCGATATGTTTGGAACTTACCTTGAAGAAAAAAAAATGACAAATACAGGATTAGGACAATTCTTTACACCAATGCATATAGCAAAATTAATGTCTTGTCTAAATTTCCCAAGTGATATACAAGATATTTTAGATAGTAAATATATTACTGTAAGTGATCCATGTTGTGGGGAGGATGTCATAATAGTGACAAGGGGTAAAAACACTGTATTTAATGGGGTTTTGAAGCTTCCACAAAGTCACAAAACGACAAATTGGTGTGCTGCTTAGAGCTTTTATCTAAGAAATAAGGGTTGTAAGCAGCATACCAGTAACCCCTTATGAGTTGAATATTTATAGCAAATTTGAATTTGACGAAAGGCTAAGAATATGACAGAAAGAGTAAAAAAAGAGCTTTTGGAAAGAATATCGAATGCTAAATCACGTAACATAATTGTAGAAGAAAGAATAGAGATTGATAGTTGTATTAGAGGAGTATATGGATTTTTTGCAATAAAAGAAAACGAAGAAATTCCTTTTTATATTGGAAAGTCGAATGATATTTTCACTAGAATGTTTGGTGGTCATATATACGATTATTTACGAGGTGTTCGAAAAACGGGTGTCCAAAAAAACATAGAAAGTTTTTTGAGTAAAGGATATGAAATAAACGTACGCATACTAAAAGTAGTAGAGTATAAAGGTGATAGTTTTATACAAGATGCCAATAGACTAGCTTTGGCTGAATTAAACGAAATAGTTAATCAACAAAATAATGGTTTTTGTATAACAGAAGATCAAATTTCAGAGGCTGTAAAAAAGATTCATGAAAGGAAAGACTGGAATAGTAAGGTCGAAAATTTCAATTTTTAGTAGCCCCTAAATTAAATATTAAATATGAGATGGATAAGCGATTAGAGATAAAAATCTAGTCGCTTTTTTTATGCCCAAAAGAAAGGAGGAAAGGCGTGGAATTTGAATATTACCACAACAATGATGGCGATCAGTTTCGATATATTCAGCTGCCAACCATCTTGTTAGAACATGAGAAGTTTTCAGGTTTGTCTTTGGAGTCCATTGTCTTGTATTCCATGATGCTTAACCGAATAAGCCTGTCATTTAGGAATGGCTGGATTGATGAACATTCAAGAGTCTTTATCTACTTCACATTGGAAGAGGTCATGATAAAGCTCAGGTGCAAAACAGATAAAGCTGTAAGGATAATGGCTGAACTTGATTCTGTTAAAGGTATAGGGCTGATTGAGAAAAAAAGGCAAGGTCTTGGCAAGCCGACAATTATTTATGTGAAAAACTTTATGAGTATTTTCAAAAATCAAGAACTCGAAAATATGGAAGTCCAGACTTCTGAAAAATCGAACTCTAGAACTCGAAAAAATAGAAATCAAGACTGCGATAAATCGGAATCTAACTATATAGATATTAGTGAACCTGATTTAAGAAAGAATGATATGAGGAGTGAAACCTCCCTTTTTGGCTTATTTGAAAATGTCATTTTAACTCAGGAAGACTATGAAGAACTCTCAAGAACGATTGTTGAAGATTTAGATGGTTTGATAGATCGGTTATCAGCCTACATGACATCAACAGGAAAGACCTATAAGAACCATAAAGCAACGCTTCTATCTTGGTATTTACAGGATGAAAAGAAATTTAAAAAGAAATCAACCGTACTTAGTTATGGTGATTATGACAAAGGAGAACACTTGTGATGAGTGAAATGAAGAAAATAAGAATGGGAGAAGCCAGTTTTAACTACTCTCCAGAAACAGCTTATGAGAAAAACGGCAACGTCTATTGCAACACATGCCATGAACAGATTAATGGCGAAGTAGTCAATATGATGGGGACCTGGATGTGTTTTAGAATTCAGTGCCAGTGCGAAAAAGAAGAAGAAAAAAGATGGAAAGAACGGGAGCGAATAATGCGGGTGAACCAACTAAAAGACACTTGCTTTACCAACCCGAAGCAGAGAAACTACACGATAGATAAATGTCTTATAAGTAACGAGAAAACAATCGGTGTTGTCTCTAATTACATCAAAAAATTTGATGAAGTTCGCAAAAAGAATGTTGGACTACTCTTTTTCGGTGAAGTTGGTAGCGGAAAAAGCTACTTGGCCGCAGCAATAGCAAATGCGGTAATGGAAGAATATGAAATCACCTGTAAGATGAGAAACTTCTCACAGATTATCAACGACTTGCAGTCAGGCGGATTCGACCTAGATAAAAACAGGTATATTGATTCACTGGTCAGAACACCACTTCTTATCCTTGATGATTTAGGGATTGAGAGAAATACACCATATGCTTTAGAGCAAGTCTACAACATCATCAATGGTCGAAGCTTACAAGGCTTACCAACCATAATTACTACCAATTTAAGTCTTGAAGATATCAAGAATCACACAGAAAGCATCGAGCTAAAG
>JAGOWQ010000064.1 GCA_018060185.1 Leptotrichiaceae bacterium
ATTTTAATCAAAAGAAAAAGTTTTGAATATGAATCACCTGTGAATATATTAGTAGCATTGATATTATCAGTAATTAGCTTTTATGAAAATGATGTAACAAGTAAAATTAGTAGTATCACCCTAGCACAAATTTTTTGATGTGAAACTGTCTGGTAAAGCAAACCATCGTATGAAAAGGATTATAATACAAAGAATTTGTAATAGTAATTGTAAAATTTACCAGCAAAAAAAATTGTTGCGATATACGCTAATATAACTTTTCTTAGAAGGGAGGCAGTATGTCAAGAATATTCAAAATATTAGTTATTACAGCTTCGATGATGTCATTATTTAATTGTAGTACAGCAATAAGATGTGAATTAGGATCACAAACGGCTTGTATAGATTATAATAAGGGACTAAAATAAAAGTTGAATTTCCATTCAACTTTTTTTATAAGGAATTTTGTAAATGATAAAAGAGAAGATTTTCAACAATCTAGAAAATTAAAAATTATTATAATGTAAGGAGTAGGAAAGATGAATAAAATAAAATTTTTAATATTAATGGTTATGTCTGTAATAATGTTAAATTCTTGTTTTGCTTTGTGGGCAGCATCACAATCAGGTACAGGTAAATATTGTGGATTAAGAAATTGTTAAATTCTCGTTCGCTTTTTGGGATGCATCACAATCAGGTATAGGTATGTATATTGTGTATTCAGAAGACTAAATATCTAAAAAAATTAAACATTGTATTGGTGAAATTGATAGAAATGAAAATTATATACAGAATACATCTGTAAGAGAAGCAGTCTTAAAATAAAAATTTTGAGTTCAGCGAGAATATCCCAAATTTTATATAAATAATCAATATATCTTGACTATCTCAAATAAAATGAGATAGTCTTTTTTTAATTCTTCCATTAAAATAAGTCTTAATATTGGATCCTCCTTATTGTTCAGGATGAAGTAAAGAGAGAAACCAATATATTCAATTTTTTTATTTAATATTTATATATTTTCGGGAATTTAAGTTTAATGCCACATCCCATTCAGATATCCTATCCTTATATTTTTCTAGTAATTCTTTGATTCCATCTCCTGAAACAATCACTTCCTCCATTATATCTCCATTTGAAAGTTTTTTTACAACTTCTAGGTCTTTTTCAGTTACAACTTCACCGAAAATTGTATGATTTCCATTTAACCATTCTGTAGGTACTGTTGTTATAAAAAATTGACTACCGTTTGTTCCAGGTCCTGCATTTGCCATTGCTAACTTCCCAGGAGATGAAAAATCAAGACCATTTTCTGTCTCATCTTCAAAGTTATATCCTGGTCCTCCTGAACCTGTTCCTGTTGGATCTCCACCTTGTGCCATAAAATCTTCTATTACTCTATGAAATTTCAAACCATTATAATATTTGTGTTGTACTAAATTTACAAAACTTACTGTTGTAATAGGTGATTTATCTGGAAATAAAGTTATATTTATTTCTCCTTTTGATGTTTTAAATTTTACGTTCATCGTTTTTTCCATACTGTATGATCGAATATTTATAACTATAATTAACATTGTAAATATTACTAAAAGTTTCTTAATCATACATCTCCTTTCTTAAATTTAATATGTTATTTTTTATATTTTTTTGCCTCTTCAAATCTTCCTTGATATTCATAAAGAATAACTAAATTATTTTTAGATTCTTTATTTCCTAATTTAGCTCCCTTTAAAAACCATTCTTCTGTTAATTCCATTTGACCCTTATTAGAATAAATAATTCCTAAAGCATTCATAACATTGGAGTCTCCATATTCAGCAGCTTTCAAAAAATATTTTTCTGCTTTCTCTATATCTCCTAAAATATTATTATAAAGAAACCCTAAGTTGCTCAAAGCATCTATTTGACCAATTTCTATAGCTCTTAGATACCATTTTTCTGCATCTTCATTCCTATTTTGATTTTCATAAAAAACTGCTAAATTATTCATAGCATCAGCATCATTTTCATTTGATGCCTTTAATAGTATTTCTTCAGCTTCTTTTTTCTTTCCTTGCATTTCATATAAAAAAGCCAAATTACCAGCTGATTTAAAATTTCCATTTTCAATTGCTTTTAAGTACCACTTTTCTGCATCTTTTTTATTTCCTTCTTCTTCTAATATAAGTCCTATATTTGTCATAGCTTCTGTATCACCTTTTTTTACAGCAACTAAATATTCTTCCAATATTTTTTCAGGTGTTTTTATTTTTTCCATTTTTTTACCTTTCATTTTAGAATAAATATTATAAGTTAAACAATACTTTGAAGGCATTTTTTGAAATTTCTATGAAGTCTAAAAGTTCTTTTTGAGTAAAAGTAGATTCTTCTCCAGTTCCTTGAAGTTCAATAAATTCTCCTTTATCATTCATAACGATATTCATATCAACATCAGCCCTAGAATCTTCCTCATACTCAAGATCTAAAAGTATATCGTCTTTTACTTTTCCTACACTTATAGCAGCTACTCTTGATTTTATTGGTATTTCTTTTAATTTACCATCATCTATAAGTTTTTCTATTGCTAGTTCAACTGCCAAGTATGCTCCTGTTATAGACGCTGTCCTTGTTCCACCATCAGCCTGTATAACATCACAATCTACTATTATTGTTCTTTCTCCTATTTTCTCAAGATCGATAGTTGATCTTAGTGCTCTTCCTATTAATCTTTGTATTTCCATGGTTCTTCCCATTATTTTGCCCTTTGAAGCTTCTCTTTGTACACGACTATTTGTAGCTCTAGGAAGCATACTGTATTCTGCAGTTATCCAGCCAGATTTTGTCCCTCTTAAAAATGGAGGTACTTTTTCTTCTACTGTTGCATTACATATTACTTTTGTGTTACCAAATTCAATTAATACTGACCCTTCAGGATGAATTATATAGTTTTTAGTAACTTTGACTTCTCTCATTTCATCATTTTTTCTACCATTGTTTCTCACTTATTTTTTCTCCTCTTATTTTTTCTTATTTGCCTTTATATAATGGAAATTTTTTTGTTAATTCCAAAATTTCTGACTTTACTTCATTTATTTTATTTTCGTCATTTGCATTTTCTAAAACTTTTATTATCATTTTAGCGATTATTCTAGCTTCATTTTCTTTCATACCTCTAGCAGTAATAGCTGGAGTTCCCAATCTAACACCACTCGTTACAAAAGGTTTTTCAGGATCATTAGGTATAGCATTTTTATTACATGTAATACCTGCTTTTTCAAGAATTTCCTCTGCTAATTTACCTGTTACTTTTTTAGGTCTTAAATCTACGAGCATTAAATGATTATCAGTCCCTCCACTTACTATTCTAAGACCTCCAGAAATTAATTCTTCTGACATAGCTTTAGCATTTTTTACAACTTGTTTTTGATATTCTTTATACTCAGGAGCCAAGGCTTCTTTAAACGCAACTGCCTTTGCAGCAATTATATGCATTAACGGACCTCCTTGGATTCCTGGAAATATTGTTCTATCTATTTTTTTAGCAATTTCTTCATTATTAGTTAAAATTATTCCTCCACGAGGTCCTCTTAATGTTTTATGAGTTGTTGAAGTTACTACATCAGCGTATTCAATAGGATTTGGATGTTCTCCCGCGGCAATAAGACCTGCTATATGAGCCATATCCACCATTAAATATGCACCTACTTCATCAGCTATTTCTCTAAATTTTTTAAAGTCTATTATCCTTGAATATGCACTTGCTCCAGCTACTATTATTTTTGGTTTTTCTTCTAAAGCTTGTTTTCTTATTTCTTCATAATCTATTAACTCTGTTTCAGAATTTAATCCATATTCTAATCCAATATAATTTTTACCAGAAAAATTTATTTTATATCCATGTGTTAAATGCCCTCCCGCATTTAAACTCATTCCTAATATTTTATCTCCCGCATCTAATAATCCTACGTAAACTCCCATATTAGCTTGTGAACCTGAATGAGCCTGTACATTAACATATTTTGCTCCAAATAATTTTTTCAATCTTTCTATAGCAATATTTTCTACTATGTCTGCGTTTACACATCCTCCATAATATCTTTTTCCTGGATATCCTTCTGCATATTTATTTGTAAAAACTGATCCTGCTGCTTCCATTACTGCTTTTGATACAAAATTTTCTGATGCAATTAGCTCAATACCTTCTTCTTGTCTTTTTTCCTCTTCAACTATAGCATTATAAACATCTATATCAACATCTTTAATATAGCTCATTTTATCCTCCTACATATTTTTTCTTATATTTTATTATCTTACAGTATCATTATATCAAATTTTGATTTTTTTGTCTTTAATTATATGTAACTTTAAATTACTATTTTATTAAACTTCTAAAGCTTGAGGATAAATTCCCTTTATTTCATTTATAATTTTATCTATTTTTATATTTATACTTCCTATGTTATTTCTTGATCCTTTCATAGCAACTCTTATATGAACACATTTTTCTTTAGCATAAGGCGCAACTGTCGGATTTGACATTAAAAAATATTTTTTTAATGTATCATCTATTTTACCTTCAGGAATACCTTTTATTTCTAACGTTTTCATAATAAGTGTATCATCAGAATATTCTTTTAATAAAGTGACTACTTCGTTGTCAATCATATGGCTAAGTTCTTTTGGAGGACCAGGTAAAACTATTATTTTTTTATTATTCTTTTCAAAGAAAAAACCTGGAGCAAGTCCAATAGAATTTTCAATCAATTTTGATCCTTTTATTATCGAAGCTTCTTTTTTTCCTCCACTGGAAATATCTTCTCCAAATCCTCTTAATTTATATCTTTCAATAATTTTATCATAATATTTTTCATTTAATTCTAACTCTTCTTTAAAAAAATCAGCTACTACTTCTTTTGTAATATCATCCATTGTCGGTCCTAACCCACCTGTTGTTATTACTAAATCTACCCTATTAAAAGCTATTTTCAAACATTCTTTGATTCTTTTAAAATTATCTCCTACAGTAGTTTGATAATACAAATCTACACCAATATCTGCAAGTTTTTTAGATATATACTGAACATTAGTATTTAAAATTTCTCCCACAAGGAGTTCTGTTCCCACACATAAAATTTCTGCTTTAATTTTGATCACCTACTTACTTTTTATATAATTCATCTATCTCATCTCTTCAAAAATAAAATATTATCTATTTAATTATTTTTTAAAAATTATACTCTCATAAGGTTTTAAAACTATTTTTCCATTATTAAATTCAGGAGACGTTTTATAATTTGATAATAATATAGATGAATTTTCTAGATTTAATCCTTTAACACAAAATTCTATAATTTCACAGAAAAAATTACTTATTATTATTAATTCTCCTCCTTTACCTATCCTTTTATACGCATAAACTTTTTCATTTTCCAAATCGATATCTTCATATTTTCCTATTACTAATAACTCTTCCTTTTTTCTTAATTCAATTAAATTTTTATAGTGCCAAAAAACGGAATTATGATCTTTTAGTGATATTTCAGCATTTATTTCTTTATAATTCTCAGGTATTCCAATCCAAGGAGTTCCTATTGTAAATCCAGCATTTTTACTATCATTCCATTGCATAGGAGTTCTTGAATTATCTCTTGATTTCTGCATTAAAATATCAAGAATTTCATCATTTGAAAGACCTTCTTTTTCTTTTATTTTATAAATATTATGAGATTCAACATCACGATATTTGTCAATATTATCAAAATATGGATTTGTCATCCCAAATTCTTCTCCTTGATAAATATAAGGTGTCCCTTGTAATCCGTGTAATACTGTCCCTAACATCTTCGCAGATTCTTTATGATGCTCCTTATCATTTCCAAATCTTGACAATGCCCTTGGTTGATCGTGATTGTTCCAAAAAGTAGCGTTCCAACCATTTCCCTCATACATTTCTGTTTGCCATTTGGAAAATATTTTTTTTAATTGTAAAAAATCAAAAGG